>NZ_JACJPW010000024.1 GCF_014696265.1 Aerosakkonema funiforme FACHB-1375
ATCTGTTCGTTTCCGACCTGTTCAGCGGGGGAGTGGGGGAGTGGGGGGGCGGAAGAATTAATATTTTCGCTTTTCCCTTTTCCCTCTCCCCTAACCCCGACGCCCTAACCCCTAACCCCGACGCCCTAACCCCTAACCCCGACGCCCTAGCCCCTTCTCTTATCGTCGTCGGCTACCGAAACCGGCACTGCGCCGACTACCAGAACCAAAGGAGGAACGTCCGCCGCTGCCAAAACTGGGGCTAGAGGATGGACTGGTGGATTTGCCGGACTGTCGTAGGGTACTGGAACCAAAACCGGAACCTGTGGGCCGATCGCTCGTGCTTGTCCCAGAAGGTTTACCGTAAGATGGTTGGCTGGAAGGATAGTTTCTGATGTTACCGGTGGTACGTAGAGTTTGTTGATTCTTGACCGCCGGTGGGGGCGCTTGGTAACGAGTTTGGTACTGTGTCACCGCTTGGTTATACGTGCTGCCATAGCCACCATAACCAGTCATCACGCTCGTGCCCGGTTGATAGACTGGCGGGACGTAGTACTGGGGTCTGAATAGCATATTGCCCACGATATTCCCCGCCACAGCACCGGCAAAGGGTGCCCAGAAGCCGCCGCTTTCTTGGCGCACGATTACGGTTTGAGGTTGTCCGGTTTGGGGATCTGGCCGAGTTTCAGTGACGGTGTGGACATATTCGATTTTGAAGTCTTCCGTCAAGTAGAAGGATGGTTTACCGTTTTCCACCTTGAGATAGCTCTTTTTACCGGCAGATACCTCTTCCGGTGTCAGCCTTGCCATTGCTAACTCTGTAGTGCGGTAGTTAGGGGGAGTACCGGCTGGAGTGTTGAGCAACAACAAGCTGTATTCGCCATTGACATCGTTATAGCTAGCCTGCTGCACGGGATACTCACCATCTTTTATCCTCGAGGCAGCAGACTGGGTGGGAATGTTCTGATTGTAGGTTTTGGTTGTGGTGTTGTTGCCGCCACAAGCAACTGTTGTGAGGCACAAGGTTAAAGTTATAAAGAAGATGGTAAATTTACGCATTGCAGATTTCTGAAAGATCGTGACAATTTTGCAACAAGCTCCGTAAAGCGAGTCTTCTACTTACTATGATGTCTGCCAGCAATCTTTTTCCAGCATCGGCTACAGAGGTATTAATTCTGGAAAATGCTGTAAAAGCTGGTCGGAAGTCAGTTCGTCTCCCAATTGAGCGGGTGACCAGTGGACTTGGATAGCCCGCAGGGTACCTTGATAGTGCAGATTTATCAATTTTTTCAAACCCGCTCTGAGAGCATTCATGTCAGCAAGATCGGTTTCTAGCTGTGCGGTTTCACCTTCATAGGCTACCGTAATCATGACAATCAGATTCCGAGTGACTGACAGGTATAAGGGATCGTTTGTTCTACCATATGAACCGCTCAGGTCTGGTTCGCCGCTTTTGTAGCGTTGGGCCGAGTCGGTAAACAAGTTGGTAAACTCGTCGCCCGCTTCGCCTTCGTTCCAAAATACGTTGCCTTCATTCGCAGCAGATGTCCAGTATGTGTCGTACTGCAACAAGCTTTCGCATATTTGTACGAGTCCTTCGCCCACGATTTGTAAGTCGCCTTCGGCGTCAATTGCCTCTCTTCCCACCCGATTGAGGACTCCCAGTATGGGGGCGACTTGTTCGCCGGCTAGATGGATAAATATGCGACAGACCGCGAACCTAGTACGGCCCATCATCTGCTTAAAGCGATCGCTCCATGCGTTCATTCCTTTTCTTTTCCTCCCAACTCAAGGCCAATGTTGCCAGCTTTAAGTTTCTCTTTACTTATTTTAATAAATTTTTACTCCAGATAATTATTTTTCCATGTAAGGAAAGTTTTTGATGAAATCGACGACTACGCTGGCCGAAGGTAGAGTATACTTTACAGGCTCAATTGAGGTGATTTGATCTGGATTGGCAAAGCTCGACGGTTTAACAAAACGTTTGCCAAACCGAGGGTGATGGTATATGTTCAAGGTTTGATCGCTAGAATTGGTCAGTACGGTTTGCGTAGGAGATTGAAAAAATTTGGTATTTTCAATATCGAAGCTATTTTTTAACAATTTGATTGCAAAAATCTTGCTCAATCCTTGAATAAGGGTGGCACTTAATTTTTGGAAACGTTCGGGTTCTTTAAGACCCAAATTATCCATTTCTTGAGATTGCAGCATCTGCATTAAGACAATGATATTTTTTTGGGTATGTTCGCTATCTGCAAACGGCAGAATGGCAACATAAGCAGTAGAAAATAAATGGTTATCGTTATCTATCACAAATGTTAGCAGAGTACGGCGACGGCCAACTTTAATACTGGGTGGTTGGGAAAGTAGCGGAAATTGTTGATTAATTTTATGGTAACAAGAAGCCAAGGCAAAGTGGGAGGCGTGGTCTAAGGGCGCGTCAATAATTATTTGGACTGTAGGTAAGGTTTGATGAAAAAACTTTCGCGCTTCGTCGGCGCTGAGGCGGTATACTTGAGAGCGATCGCCTTCCGGACTCAAATCTACCCACTCACAGGTCAAACCCTCAGTTTTCAGACCGAATCGCGAAACAGCATAAAGTTTTGCCCCGGTTAAAACCGCTCCTGATAAATCGGCACCAGTCCAATCTGCCCGAATCAATCGTGCTTGGGTGAGATCTGCATGAACCAAGCTGGCATTCAGTAAATTGGCATTACTTAAATCTGCCCCAATTAAATTAGCACCGCTCAATTTAGCATCGCTGAGATCGGCCCATCGCAAATTAGCGCCGCTGAGATCGGCCCATCGCAAATTAGCGCCGCTCAAGTTGGCTCCACTCAAGTTAGCGCAACTAAGATTAGTTTGTCTGAGTTCGGCATCTCTGAGGTTAGCGCCAGTCAGGTCAGTGCGGCTGATATCAGCACCGTGTAAATTTGCACCTTCCAAGTTAGCTGCTGTTAAACTAGCTCCCCTGACATTGGCTCCACTTAAATTAGCACGACTGAGATTGGCTTGTCTGAGTTTTGCTTCTCTGAGATCGGCACTGGTGAGGTTTGCCCCGCTCAGGTTTGCCCTGCTGAGTTCGGCTCGGATCAGTTCTGCTCGGATTAAAGCCGCTTGAATGAGTTCGGCTGCACCTAAGTCTGCGCGAATTAGGTTAGCTACGTTGAGTACAGCTCTGTTTAGGTTAGCCTGGGTGAGGTTAGCACCGCTGAGTCTGGCAACGTTGAGTTTTGCACCGCTGAGGTTGACCCCGCTCAAATTTGCACCGCTGAGGTTTGCTACGCTGAGGTTAACCCCGCTCAAATTTGCACCGCTGAGGTTGACAGCGCTGAGGTTTGCCTCGCTGAGGTTGAGAGCGGCAAAATTTCTTTCTCCCGCTGTGTATCTGTTTAAAATTTCTTGCACTTCCATTAGGGCTGCCTTATCCATAATATCGGCTATTTCAAAGAAAATTTGAATTTTTTAATCTGCCTTGTAACGAATATTTTATACATATTTTACAAGCAAAGAGAGATTTTACTCTTTGCCAATGCCTAGACTTCAAGGAAAACTTTTGATAAAGTCGTAGAGCACATTAATGGAGGGCAAAGATAACTTGTTTTTATTGATAGGTATTTTTTGGGCTGAACTTTCAATAACTCCGCTTGTAATAAACCTTTTTCCAAAAGTAGGATGATGGTATATATTCAACAATCTGTCATTAGAATTATTTAAAATTGTTTGAGTCGCCGATTGAAAAAACTTAGTTTTCTTTAAATTTTTGGGAAAATATTTTAAAAATTTACTTTTATGAATTTTATTGATTAATTCTATTAGATCGTCGCTAATTTGTTGAAGTTGATTTTTTTCTTGTACGGTAAGGCTTTCTACATCTTGTTCCCGAACCATTTGGAGCAAAGTCATAATGTTTTCCTGAGTGGCAGATGCGTCATCAAAAGGAGAAATCGCGACATAAGCAGTCGGAAATAATTGCTCGTCACTATCTATCCGCAAAATGATAGTGGTTCTGCGTTCGCCCACTTCAATACTGGGAGGCCGATTTAGGCTGGGATATTCTTGAGCGAACTGATAATAAATCGCAGCTAAAGCAAAGTTAGCTTCTCTATCCAAAGGGGCATCGACAATAATCCGGACAGCAGGTAATGTTTGATGAAAGAACTTACGCGCTTCTTCGGCACTAAGACGGTAAATTTGAGAGCGATCGCCATCCGGGCTTAAATCAACCCACTCGCAGCTCATGCCTTCTGTTTTCAGACCGAAGCGCGAAACAGCATAAAGTTTAGCCCCGGTTAAAGTTGCACCCGTTAAATCTGCACCAACCCAATCTGCCCGGATCAGATTGGCTTGAGTTAAATCCGCATGAACCAGACTAGCATTTAATAAGTTAGCATTGCTCAAATCGGCTCCGCTCAAGTTCGCTCCACTCAACTTGGCCTCACTCAAGTTAGCCCATCTCAAATTTACACTGCTCAGGTCAGCCCATCGCAGATTGGCACCGCTCAAGTCAGCACCGCTAAGGTCAGCCAGACCGAGATTGGTTTGTCGGAGTTCCGCACCTCGGAGGTCAGCACCGCTGAGGTCGGCCCGCGCCAAGTCAGCTCCGTGCAAGTTAGCTTGTTCTAAACTAGCTGAAGTCAGACAGGTAGCCCGAAGATTGGCTTCGCTCAGGTTAGCGCCATTGAGATTGGCGAGTCTGAGCCTTGCCTCTCCCAGATCCGCCCCTGTGAGGATAGCACCGCTGAGGTTGGCCCCACTCAGTTCGGCGCGGATCAATTCCGCTCTGATCAGAGAAGCTTGCTTGAGCTCTGCACCAGCTAAATCAGCTCGAACTAAATTGGCTACGTTGAGGATAGCTCCATTTAAATTAGCATTGGTAAGATTTGCGCCACTGAGTCTAGCGACATTGAGTTTTGCCTGACTGAGATTGGCTTCGCTGAGATTAGCACCGCTGAGATTTGATATGCTCAGGTTGGCTTCGCTTAAATTTGCCCCACTGAGGTTAACGCCGCTTAAATTGGCCTCACTTAGGTTAACAGCAGTAAAGTTTCGCTCTCCTGCTGCGTATTTTTTTAGAAATTCTTCTACTTGCATTAGGCTACCTTGCAAAGATACAGGCTAGATGGATACAACTGGAGGGGGAGGGTGTCCGCAGATTCGATCGATGGCCAACCATGTATAAATATTGGCATTTTAGACCCAGAACAGATTGGCAGGCTAAAGACGGCATTTCGCGATTGGCTGGCAAGAAAAAAGCGGATACTCCGCCTGTAATTGGTTCGATCTAATTTAGTTCACTGGCAGTGGTGCTGGAAAGAGCCAGTCAACGGCTAGCGATGAAGGCCCCAAACGTTACCGCGATCTGGTGTAGACTACAGCTGCTTTAGATGCCGCTAGTAGCAGGAACGTCAAGACTGCCTCACAAACAGTTTTGTATTCCTGTTTTAATTGTTAACCGCGATATGCTGGCAGTGCTAATCAGTCAATCCACACTCCCGTAGACTAGAAAGAGCGATCTTATCGGTGGACTGTGTATGTCCTTCTTTTCTCAACTTAAACGATTTCTAGTGGGTGAATCTTTACCAACCAGCGCTCATGACGAAGAAAGATTAAGTAAAGCCGCTGCATTGGCAGTTCTTTCTTCTGATGCGCTCTCTTCTGTAGCTTACGCCACAGAAGAAATTTTACTGGTGCTGGTAACTGCCGGAAGTGCTGCTTTGGCGTGGTCTTTGCCAATTGCTGTCGCGATCGTCCTTTTGCTGGGAATTGTCGTGCTTTCCTACCGGCAGACTATCCGCGCCTACCCTAAAGGCGGTGGCTCCTACATCGTTGCTCGCGAGAACTTGGGCTTAATTCCGGGACTGGTGGCGGGCGCTTCCCTGATGATCGACTACATTCTGACGGTGACGGTGAGCGTGTCCGCCGGCACAGCTGCTTTAACCTCAGCAATTCCCCAGCTGCGATCGTTCACGGTCGAACTTTGTTTGATTTTTATTTTCTTAATCATGGTGGCGAATTTAAGGGGGGTAAGAGAATCGGGTCGGCTATTTATGATTCCCACTTATGCGTTTATTTTCAGTATTTTTATCCTGATTGGTATTGGCTTTTACCAACAGTTTACAGGCCACGTACCTGCAAATTACCCAAGTATTCCCACCAAAGAATCAGTGAGTTTGTTTTTCATTTTGAATGCCTTTTCTAGGGGCTGTACGGCACTGACAGGAGTGGAAGCTATATCCGATGGAGTTTTAGCTTTTAAGCGGCCTGAGTGGAAAAATGCCCGCCTGACATTGTTGTATATGGGCGAAATTCTAGGCATTATGTTTTTGGGTATCACTCTTTTGGCAAATGCTTACCGCATTGTTCCACAGGAAGGAGAAACGGTAGTTTCTTTGTTGGGTCGCCAGATTTTAGGCGAACATCACCCATTTTATTACTTTATCCAGGTAGCCACGCTATTAATCTTACTTTTAGCGGCTAATACCAGCTTTGCCGACTTTCCCAGACTTTGTTACTTTTTGGCTCGCGATGGATTTTTGCCGCGACAATTAGCATTATTGGGAGATCGTCTGGTATATTCCAATGGAATTTATATCCTCAGTCTGTTTGCAGCAATTTTGATCGTTATCTTTAAAGGACAAGTTAACGCAATTATTCCCCTTTATGCGGTAGGCGTGTTCACTTCTTTTACCCTCTCGCAAGCGGGTATGGTGCGCCACTGGTTCCAAGAAAGGACTTCCGGCTGGCGAGCAAGCGCCTTGATGAACGGTATAGGTGCTATTGCTACCACAGTCGTTCTTGCTGTAATTGTGACGACTAAATTCCTAGAGGGAGCTTGGTTAGTGGTGGTGGCAATTCCTTTGGTTGTCAACTTATTTTTAGCTATTCGCCGTCACTATAAATATGTAGCAGAACGGCTGAGCATTCAGGGAGTAGCGCCTCGCAGTTATATTCCCAGACCGAAAGCGGAAATCGCTACTCACCCGGCGGTAGTTGTGGTCGGTCAATTAAACCGAGGAACGATTCAAGCGCTGGACTATGCACGCAGCATTGCCGATGAAATTGTGGCGGTTCATGTTGATATCGGTACTACCGATCGCGAAAAACTACAAAGGCGATGGCAACAGCTAGAAGCAGATATTCCGTTGGTAATTTTGGATTCTCCCTATCGCTCGGTAATTAGAACTCTTGTCGATTTTGTCAGCGCTTTTGAAGATAAGCACCCAGGCGTTTTATCTACGGTAATTATTCCGTCTTTTGTAACGGCGAATTGGTGGGAAGGCATATTGCACAACCAAACTGCCATATTCTTAAAAGCGGCTTTACGCGCTCACAAAAGTCGGGTAGTTACTACTGTCAGGTATTATCTGTAATCGAAAATTAGATGAAAATTGGTATTGTCGGATTGGGGTTAATTGGTGGTTCCCTAGCATTGGATTTGCGTAATTTGGGCCATAGAGTTTTGGGTGTCAGCCGTCGCGATCGCACTTGTCAGGAGGCGATCGCACGTCAAATTGTCGATGATGCTAGCGTTAATTTGTCTTTGCTCGCTGACACCGATATTGTCTTTATTTGCACTCCTTTGGGAGCAATTATTCCAACTTTTGAGGCGTTAATTTCTCACCTTTCTCCCAACACAATCGTGACGGATGTGGGTTCGGTCAAAACACCGATTGTGAAAGCTTTAGCGCCAATTTGGCCTAATTTTGTGGGCGGACATCCGATGGCAGGTACAGCCGAAAGTGGTTTGGATGCGGCTATATCTAATTTATTTGCTGGCAATCCTTATGTACTGACACCAACAGAAACTACACCAACAAATGCGATAAAAGTAGTAGAAGAAATTGTGCGATCGCTCCAAGCAAAATTTTATATCTGCCGTCCGGAAGACCACGATAAAGCTGTGGCTTGGATTTCTCATTTACCCGTGATGGTAAGTGCTGGTTTGATCGATGCTTGTATGAGCGAAACAAATCCCAATGTGTTGGAACTAGCCAAAAATTTGGCTAGTTCTGGCTTTCGCGATACCAGTAGAGTAGGAGGCGGAAATCCGGAGTTAGGGGTAATGATGGCGCGGTATAATCGGGACGCTTTGTTGCGGAGTCTTCAACAATATCGCCAAAGTCTCGATCGTCTGATTGCTGATATCGAGCGGGAAGATTGGCAAGAATTGGAAGATAAATTGAAACGAAATCAACAGTCGCGTCCTGACTTTATCGCAGGGAAAAATTTTAGTTGATTGCCAATACCAAACCAGAAATTTATCGACTATGCCAAAGGAAATGTCAATTTCATCAGGAAAAATTCAGCTAGAACCCGGTATTTTATGGGAGCTAGTCATCAAGCAGACGGAACGCGGGATTAGCTGTGGCGCTCTGGAAACGATTCCCACGGAGTACGAGTATGTAGAAGCAGAAGGGATTAATTTCTTGGTGCGGGTTATATCCAATCTGGCACGTAAAGATGCTGCTAAAAAAAGCGTTTCCAAAAATAGCAATACTTCTAGTCAGGAATTCAATCCCTTTCTCCCATACGATAAAGATTTGTTTGTTACCGATATTTCTGACACTCACTTGTGTTTGCTGAATAAATTTAACGTTGTCGAACATCACCTATTAATTGTCACCCGCACTTTTGAAGAACAGGAAAGTTTGCTGACTTTAGAAGATTTTGAGGCGATGTGGGTGGTGCTGGATGAAATTGACGGTTTGGCTTTCTATAATTCTGGCAAGATTGCAGGCGCAAGTCAGCGACACAAACACTTGCAATGGGTTCCCTTACCGCTATCTCCCAGTGGTGAAAGAATTGCGATCGCACCGATGCTGGCGACGACTATCTGCGAAGGAGTTGTGGAGAAGATACCGAGTTTTCCGTTTGTCCACGCTTTAGTTAAATTCGATCGCCATGAAATGCCATCTCCCCAAGCAGCTGCAAAGAAGACACTGGAGTGCTATTTTAACTTGTTACGTGCAGTTGGTTTGCTAAATGATGAGAGCAATGGCGGCAATTCGCCGACTGGTGCTTACAATTTGCTCTCTACGCGGGAATGGATGTTAATTGTACCGCGATCGCAAGAGCATTTTCAATCCATCCCGATTAATTCTTTGGGATTTGCGGGTGCTTTGTTAGTTCGCAATGAGGAACAAATGAAAGTTTTGAAAGAGTTTGGCCCCCTGCAAATTCTTAAAACTGTAGCGATAGAGCAGCAATCGGTTGAAAATTCTATTCACTGCTAAGATTTTTCATTCTGAGGCAAGTAGTCAGAGCAATCCTTTGCTTCTTCAGTTAGAGCGGTTTCAGGGTGTACCGCACACTTGAGATGATAGTTGCCGGAAAAATATTGACAATTTCGGCAAGGTATGTCCTGCGATCGCTTGACGGAAAAAGGAATTTCATGCCTGCCAAGCGTCCATTTTTTATACATCATTAAGAAGACAACCGTGCAGGAGACGATCAGCGCAAAGGGAAGCGAAAATATTGCTGCATCGGGATTGCTTACTACATCAGGTTTTGCTGCATCTTGTTTGCTGCTACTGACGATTATCGACCCATAAGTTGTTTCTTTTGGGGTATTTTGTATGCCTGGTTCACGATTATACATATAATTTACCTCTGCCTAATCAGTAAATAGCCAATCATCTTCCCAAACTCCTATTTGGCCGATATTGTTTGACCGTGTAAGTAATATGTGGATAAGCAAAAACCTTGGCATTGTTGAGATTTATTTACTCAAAAGGCCATACTCTTATGTTTAGCAAAAAACAAAGGCTACTGTCTCTGCCTAAAGTTTGGCTTAGAAATGAAGCAGCTATATCTAGAGAGATAATTTACTTTTACTTAGCAAGTTAATTGATTGTTATTGAACGAAACATCTCAAATGATGATTAATAAGTGTAGTTTGGTCGCTACCGACAAACAAAAAATAGAGTTTTCGGCAGCTTACTTAGGGTTAAATATCAAAATTTCTGTTTCGATTCATCAATATTGGAAATTATTGATGAATCTTGGCATTCTCAGTTAGCCAAACATTTATACAGGAGGTCTCGAATTTCATCCGCTGGCAAATTTCTGCCGATGAAAACTAGCTGAGTGCTGCGTTTTTTCGTCGGCCATTCATCGGTATTCATATCATATCTTTTGCCGCTAAGCTGAAAGATATAGCGGAGATTACTTTCTTTAAACCAAACGATTCCCTTAGCGCGGAAAACATTTTTAGAGATTTTGTCTGTCAAGAAGTTTTGAAATTTCTCGACGATGAAAGGTCGATCGCTTTGAAATGACACGGACATAAAACCATCATTTGCTAAGTGGTCTGAATGATGATGGTGATGGTCGTGTTCGTGATGATGGTCGTGTTCGTGGTGATGGTCGTGTTCGTGATGATGGTGAGTATCGGTTGTTTTTGTGGTAGAATATGAATCTAGTTGAGCAAGTCCAACATCAAGAATTAAAGGCAGTTGAATTTTGCCATATTGCGATCGCAAAATTCTAGCCTCATTTTTGACACTCCCGATGTAGTCTTCCAGTTCCTTAACTTTTTCTTCCGGAGCTAAATCGGTTTTGTTGAGTAAAATGATATCGCCGTAGGCAACTTGATTAATCGCTGCTTCGCTCTCGAAATGCTCTGGTGTAAATGTCTCGGAATCTACAACGGTCAAGACGGAATCGAGTCGCGTCAGATCTCGCAGATCTGTTGCCAAAAATGTCATAATAATCGGCAACGGATCGGCAACACCTGTTGTTTCTATGACTAAGTAGTCGATGCGATCGCTCTTTTCCAGTACGTTATAAACTGCGTTGACCAAGCCATCGTTAATCGTGCAACAAATACAGCCATTGCTCAGTTCCATCATATCTTCATCTACGGAGACAAGCAACTGGCTATCGATATTAATGTCGCCAAACTCATTCACTAAAACTGCGACTTTTAAATTTTGGCAATTTTGCAAAATATGATTGAGTAACGTCGTCTTCCCACTGCCGAGAAATCCGGTAATTATGGTAACTGGCATTCCCCGTTTGGGAAGATCGAAAATTTCGTTTTGAGGTTTTGTGCTTGTGACGGTCATGGTTTTTGCCTTAGAGGAGTTAACTGCAAAACTAATAATGGTTCTCATTATACTTAATATTGACGATCGCATGGGAATAAGGCCAAAATTATTTTTGCCAAAGACAGGCGATCGAAAACTTGCGGCGGACAAGTTCCTAGCGCAGTATCAGCGCGACTTCTTGAGCAAAAGAAGTCAAAACAGATCGGTATCAGTCCTTTTGATACAGAGGATATTTGCCAAAATCATCGATTTTCGATCAATTTAATTTATCTGTGCAGCACTGAGATTGTGTGCAGCCACAGACAAGTTAGTAGCGCTGAATCCTTGACAAATAAATCAAAATGTGTTTATCTAGGTTGGCGATCGAAAAGTCTGCTGCTTCGGCAACATCCAGAATAACTGGCGATGTATTCTGGGTAGGAGCGCGATCGACAATGGGTATCGCTGCGACTGGGTGGGGGTGTTTGAATTGGCAAATCCTCAATTTTGGCTGAAGTCCTCTCTGGCTAAGCGTTTGGCTGACCTTGGTGTGGAAAGGGGTAGTCGCAATCTCTGGAACCATTGCCAGCAAAGGGTTTCAGGAAAAAATTTCGATCCCTACTTTACAAGCCGTTGGCTGAAATGCTATTCTTTATCTCGGTAGTCGCAAACGAACCTTGAAAACTTCATATTATCTGGGTTTGAGGATGTTGCAGTTGAAACCAACTAAAATCCCTTTCAGGGATTGAAACGTGGCATTGCCGTGGATGTGATCGATAGGAGCGTAGTTGAAACCAACTAAAATCCCTTTCAGGGATTGAAACGCACAGTAATCGAATGGACGGAAACATAAGATGCCTTTTATGGTTGAAACCAACTAAAATCCCTTTCAGGGATTGAAACAGCAAGAACAGGAAGAGTAGGACTCGATATATTAAAGTTGAAACCAACTAAAATCCCTTTCAGGGATTGAAACAGGGGTAATGTGAAAAAATAGCCCCTCTATACCTTTGGTTGAAACCAACTAAAATCCCTTTCAGGGATTGAAACGCAACCCACATTCAGCAGCCTCCAGTCGAGCTAAGAGTTGAAACCAACTAAAATCCCTTTCAGGGATTGAAACAATCCAGAATCGTTTGGTGACCGAGGAATTTAGCGAGTTGAAACCAACTAAAATCCCTTTCAGGGATTGAAACTTTCTGCCATTTGCATTGTTGTGCCGTGGCTGAGAAGTGTTGAAACCAACTAAAATCCCTTTCAGGGATTGAAACAACAGAGGCGAATGGCTTTCCAAACATCAAATCAGCGTTGAAACCAACTAAAATCCCTTTCAGGGATTGAAACAGTTACTGACATTGCCCCGCTCAAAAATTAAGGTGTTGAAACCAACTAAAATCCCTTTCAGGGATTGAAACAGTTTCTATACCCGGTGCCAACGGCGTTCGCAAGATCGAGTTGAAACCAACTAAAATCCCTTTCAGGGATTGAAACTTAATAATATCCTCGGCTGCCTCACCAATGACGCCAGGTTGAAACCAACTAAAATCCCTTTCAGGGATTGAAACTGTGGTTTGCTTTGGCCATTGTGCGGAGAACGCGCAAGTTGAAACCAACTAAAATCCCTTTCAGGGATTGAAACATGAATAGGGCTTTTCCAGCATTGGCTAGTCCACCAATACGTTGAAACCAACTAAAATCCCTTTCAGGGATTGAAACACCGCATCCATAATTTTACCAACGTTAATCATTGAGTTGAAACCAACTAAAATCCCTTTCAGGGATTGAAACTTTGATTAGATTAATGACAGTTTTCTTGCGAGCGGAGTTGAAACCAACTAAAATCCCTTTCAGGGATTCATATCCTATCCGGTAGCATCCGTTGCATAAAAAATCCCTTTCTTATAGCAACCGCCAAGGCGGTTAAGCCAACTCCAACTTTTACCTATGGTTCATAATCCCTTACGGAGTAAGCTTTTCCCTCTTCCCTCTTCCCTAGCCCCTAGCCCCTAGTCCCTAGCCCCTAGCTATATCTGCGTTCATCTGCGTTCATCTGCCTACATCTGCGGTAAAAAATTAACCCCTAATTCCCACAGATAATAACTCCCATGAGTCTTACACTACCGATATAACCGGACACGATATGAAATCCCGCATCGCAAATACAAAATCACTGTTTTTCAGCGAGACGATCGAAACAATGGGGACAGCAAACATCCTCCTGATAATAAGGCGAGTTTTTATCTTCTTCAGAAATGGGATGTCCGCAAGCAGAACACATTTCGTGAGTTCCCAACTCCAGACCCTGACTGAGGGCGACACGCTGGTCAAACACAAAACATTCTCCTTCCCAGAGACTTTCTGCTGGGGGAACTTCCGCCAAATACTTGAGAATACCGCCTTTGAGGTGATACACCTCAGAGAATCCTTGGGCAATCATAAAGGCAGTCGCTTTTTCGCAGCGAATCCCACCAGTACAAAATAAAGCTACTTTTTTGTGTTTGTTCGGATCGAGATTGTGGCGAACGTATTCTGGAAATTCGCGAAATGAGGCAGTTTGTGGATTTTTTGCGCCTTTAAAAGTGCCGATCGATACCTCGTAGTCGTTGCGCGTGTCGATCGCAATTACTTCCGGATCGGAAATCAGCTCGTTCCACGCCTGCGGACTAACATAAGTACCCACCTGCACAAGCGGATCGATTTGCGGCAATCCCAAGGTAACGATTTCTTTCTTCAGCCGCACCTTCATGCGATCGAATGGTTGAAAATCCCCATGAGATTCCTTATGCTCTAAGTCAACCAGGCGCGGATCGGAACGCAAAAACTCCAAAACCGAGTCTATCCCTTCCCGGTCACCTGCGATCGTACCGTTAATCCCCTCCGCCGCTAACAAAATTGTCCCCTTGATCCCCTGTGCCTGACAATGGGACAACAACGGCTCTCGTTTCTCCGCAAAGTCCGGCAATCTCACAAACTTATAGAAAGCGGCAACAACTTGGCCCATTTCCTTAATCGCACCGATCGAATTTTTCTGTACTACTTTACAAACTAACTTAACAGAGCTATTCTAAATAAGGTGCGCTTCCAAAAACTTTTGCTCGACTCTTGACAAAAAGGCAAGCGAAAAGCTAAGATAACAGAAGTGCTTAAAAAAAGTGCGTTTCGGGGGTATAGCTCAGCTGGTAGAGCGCCTGCTTTGCAAGCAGGATGTCAGCGGTTCGAGTCCGCTTACCTCCATAGTTTGAGAGATATTAACTGGTACACAACAGTACAAAATTGGTAGAAAAATTTTGTATGGTTGTCAATGGTTTAACTATAGTGAGAACAACTAGCGGTAGCCGAATGCGATCGCAACCCGTTCACCTAGTACTCGATCGGTACGCTATTTTGGTAAAAGCTAAGATCGGTCAAATTACTGCACCCAAACCAACCGCTACAGGCTCCCTACTTTTATCCTAGTAATATGGCTGCTGGTGATTTGACCAGTTCAGAACAACTCGCTCAACAGACAAAGGAAGTTATCATGAAGCACAAGCATCCTCACGTCTTAGCCTTTGTATCGCAAGGAAGTGTCGTACTTTCGACAGTCCTGTTGTCTGTCAGTCTTGCGATCGCTCAACCTACTTCCTCTAAGACAAAGGATGCGAGTGTTAGTTTAGCGCTTTCCCCTAGCGAAAGGCAAGAACTAGAGCAATTACGAGAACAGAGACGCATTCAAGAGCAAGTGAAAGCAGAGGCGAATCGCGCCTTTAGTGGGACAACACTCCTGTTCAACGTATTGCTGGGAACGCTGGCGATACTTTTGGCAGGTGCGCTCGCTGCTTTGTTCATCTTAAGGCGATCGGTGATGCGAGAAGTCACAGATCTCGTCACCAAACATCTCAACGAACTGGAAGACTTGCAGGGTAGACTTGCAGCTGCGAATCAAAAAGTGCAACACCTGCTGCAAAAAGCGGAAGATGTGGGAGAAGACTTAAGCGATCGCGCAGAGGATTTCCACCAAGAGATAGATGTCAAATTAGATAATATATCTGTAGTCTTAGCCGACTTGTCGCGATCGAAGCAACAGGCGTTCGCAGAACTAGAAACGCAAATCAAAGATGCGAAAACGGGGCTGGTAAAATTAGAAGATGAGTTTGCATCTCGCCTTTCCGAACTCGGTGTGGATGCAGCAGAGCAAAAAAGCTTAATCGTTGCGAATCTGGTAAAATTAAGTACTGAATTCGTTCCTCAACTTGATGAAATCCAAACATCTGTCTTAGCACAGAAACAAGCAGTATTGCAAAATATCGAAAGAACGGAAAGAGAATTAGCAATACAGTTGGCTGAAGTTCAGACTGATGTGCAAAAGCAACGCGATTTAACCATCCAAAACCTAGAAAGATTGGCATCGGAATTTGCACCTCAACTTTATGAATTGCAGACAGAAATTAGAGGACAGAAAGAATCGGTATTGCAAAATATCAAACAAGCTGGGTCGGAACTGGCAAATCAATTGTCCGCACTCCAGATAGATACGCAAAAGCAAAGAGATTCGATCCTAGATAAACTGAAAAAACTGGAGTATGAATTTGCTCCCAAACTGGCAGAAATTCAGGGAAATGCAGAACAAAGAATCAAAAAGCTGTATGAAGATGCCTTTGAGAACTTGGAAAAATTAGGCGTAAAGATGAGTTCTCAACTTTCCGATTCCCACTCGCACATCCAAGCGGAAATGGCGCAGGTACTGCAAAATATCAAAAATATCGAGACTGAATTTGCCGCTGGAGTTTCCGATTCCCGATCGGGTATCCAAGAAAAGCGGAAACAAGTGATTCATACCTTGGAGAAAGTGGAAAGAAGCGCGACGAATCAATTCTCTGTGTTCAATGCGGAGATGAGCGGCAAAAAAAATCAGACCGTAGAGAATATGGAAAGATTAAACGCAGAGATTAGCGATCGCATAGACCAATTCCAAAGCGAAATTCAAACAAGGAAGAATTTAACTATTCAGAATTTAGAAAGTGTAGAAGCTACATTTGCCGAAAAGCTGGCGGAAGTTTTATCCCAAGCGGAAATCGAAAAACAACAAATCCTGAAGCAACTGGCATCAAGTTCGCCGCTCTCAGTTGTAGAGGCAATTATACCAGAAGTCGGGCCAAAAGTCAAAGATTTGAGCGAACAATTAGAACGTCTGAAAGCCAATCATCCAGAGTTTTTCATGACGTGGAACGATTACGTCGATCGCGGCAATCTGCTATTCTCGGAAGGGCACTATGCAGAAGCGATCGCTAACTACGAACAAGCGATCGAAATCAAGCCAGATAATCCAGAAGCCTTATATCGTCGAGGTTTGGCTTTCTGGGAGTTAAAGGAATACGAAAAAGCGATCGCTTCCTTTGATAAAGCACAAAAATTCAAACCCGATGACGCCAGCATATGGTATCATCGCGGCTTAGCATTGAAAGAATTGCAGCGTTATGAAAATGCGATCGCAGCTTTTAATAAAGCAGTGCAACTGCAAGCGGACGACTGTAAAGCTTGGGTGCAAAGGGGTATGACTTTAGTGAGATTAAAACAACACGAAGATGCGATCGCATCATTTGATAAAGCGATCGAACTCAAACCAGATTATCAGGAAGCTTGGGTAAATCGCGGCGTCGCATTAGGAACATTGCAACAACACGAAGAAGCTTTCCAATCTTTCGATCGAGCTGTCAAAGTGCAGCCGGATGATGGGGTAGCCTGGTTAAATCGCGGATTGGCTTTGAGCGTGTTAGAACGATATGAAGATGCGATCGCTTCTTTCGATAAAGCCATTGAATTGAATCCCGAATCTCATAAAGCCTGGAACTATAAAGGTGAGATGCTGGTAAAATTAGAACGCGATCGCGAAGCAATTGAAAGTTTCGATCGCGCCTTGACTTTGCAACCGAAATATGCACCCGCATATTATAATAAAGCAGTTTGTTATGCTTTGCAGGAACGGGTGAAATTAGCGCTGGAAAACTTACAGAAGGCGATTTCTCTCAATCCCAAGTATCGCGCCCAAGCCAAAAATGACCCAGATTTTGAGTTAATTGAAAATTCTCGTCAATTCTGGCAATTGCTTGAAGGTTGAGACAAATTAGCAGTAGGTTGGGTCGATCTGTAGTTCAACCCAACTTAGGCAACCGATGTTCCCGGACATGATATTATGCGATCGCAAACTGCTATAATATTTACCCTTTACCCTTCCCTCTTCCCTCTTCCCTCTTCCCTCTTCCCTCTTCCCTCTTCCCTCTTCCCTCTTCCCTAGCCCCTAACCCCTAACCCCTAACCCCTAACCCCTAACCCCTAACCCCTAACCCCTAACCCCTAGCCCCTTCAGAAATTACCCAATAGTAAAGAGTGCATTCTTCTGGAAAAAGCAGATCGACCTTAGCCGCAGCCTTCCAGTCACCCATATCAAAATCGTGAGAAACTATGCGAGTACCGGACTTGAGTTGGTTAAATAATTTTGGTCTGAGTTTAAGATTGAGATGAGGTAACAGATAAAGGAAGACAACTGTAGCTTCGCTGAAATCACATTCAAACAAATCTGCTTGGCGAAACTGCACGCGATCGCATACCCCCGCTTTCTCGCTGTTCTCCTGTGCTTCCCGAATGCGTTCCCCATCGATATCGATCCCGACTCCTCTCGCACCGTACTGTCGAGCTGCTGCAATTACTACCCTTCCGTCTCCACAGCCGAGATCGTAAACAATATCGTCAGATGCGATCTTAGCTAGTGCGAGTGCGGCGTTAACTTGCTCGCTTTCTGTAGGAATATAACCGATATCGGGCTTGCGTTGTTTTAGATTTTGCATCAAAAATTTCCTTTGGCTAGTGCATACTTCTAGAAATTTCTCACCAGTAATGAGAAACAGGGAGGGAATATAATAAAACAAGTTGCCACCTATTAATTTTGAGGTATTTTTAAGCCTGTATGGTACGTCAGATAGCAGAATTTTCGGGGTAATCGTTAATTGTATCGCTATGATGAATAATAATAAATTTGCACAGATTGTGTGCGAAATAACAAATTTAATGGTTATACCTTACGGCAGATGTCGATCGCAAACCAGGAAAGTTAACCTAAACAATCTTTTCAAGTTGCGATCGAAGATATGAGATTCTTGGAAAAATTCAAACCCCAGGTAGCTGAAAGCTCACCCCCACAGGAAAACAATTACTTTTAGGGTAGGCTGCATAAATTGTTCGATCGGCACCGTAGCTAACCCTTTGGAGTCCCAACCGTGTTTGAGGTTATGCGTACCCGACTGCTACCTTATGCCGTTGCGATATTGAGCGTCGCGATCGCTTTATTGCTGATGCTCATGCTCGATCCGTGGTTGCACATGACCCAGACCCCTTTTTTGCTGTTCTTTGGGGCGGCGATCGTCAGTGCTTGGCTGGGAGGAAAAAAAGCAGGAGCGATCGCCACCATCTTATCCGGTCTGCTTGCCAACTACTTCTTTTTAGATCCGATCGGTCAACTATCGCTAGATGCGACCGACATCTGGCGGACACTGCTGTTCGTTCTCGAAGGGATTCTCATCAGTGCTATTTGTGGCGGATTGCGTGCAGCCGAACATAGCACCAAAATCAGTTTGCAAAGACTTCAAATCAGCGAAGCAAAGTTTCGGCGATTGGTGGAATCCAACATCATCGGAGTTATTTCGGCAGATACCCACGGTGTCATTACCGATGCGAATGACTGCTTTCTCAACATGGTAGGCTACACCCGCGAAGATTTATTAGCAGGACGAGTGCGTTGGGATGAAATGACACCGCCGGAGTTGCGTCATCTCGATGCACTTGCCTTAGACGAATTGATGACCACAGGAGCGCATAGTCCCTACGAGAAGGCATATATCACCAAAGACGGTCGTCGAGTTCCCATTTTAGTTGGAGCTGTTCTTTTAGAAGATGAGTCCCACAATCATGTCATTGCCTTTATCCTCGATTTGACAGAGCGCAAGCGTACCGAAGCGGCGCTGCGGGAAAGTCAACAGCTATTTTCCAACTTCATGAGCAACAGTCCAGTCAAAGCATACATCAAGGATGAAGCAGGACGCTACGTCTACGTCAGCCCACTGGTAGAACGGGAACATAATCGACCGTTGGCTGATTGGGTGGGAAAAACCGATTTCGATTTCTTTACCGCAGAAATTGCACAACAGTTGCGAGATAACGATGCGATCGTTCTGCAAACAAATCACACTCTTCAAATCCTGGAAACTGTTCCAGCAGATAATGAAGAGTATAATGTCATGTCGTTCAAATTCCCCTTCCAGGATGCCGAGGGACGTAACTTAGTCGCGGGAATGTCGATCGATATCACCGCACAGATCCGAGTAGAGAAAGCTTTGCGAGAAAGCGAGGCGCTGGTAAGGGCGCAAGCGAGGGAACTGCAAGCTTTTATGGAAATCGTCCCCGCCGCAGTTTGGATCGCCCACGATCCCAACTGTCACCAGATGACGGCAAATTGCGCGGCATATGAATTGATGAGGGCAAAACCGGACTCAGTTACCACCGCAACTCCCGCCGATGGCGTGTATCCATTTAACTTCAAACTGCAAAGGAAAGGTCGAGATATTCCGCCAGGGGAACTCTCCATGCAGAAAGCGGGAAGCACCGGACAGGAAGTAGAGGAAGATGCGGAACTCGTATTTGAAGATGGCGTCGTCCGATACATCTACGGCAAAGCCGTACCCCTACGGGATGAGGAAGGTGGAGTGCGAGGAGTGATTGGAGCATACTTGGACATTACCGATCGCAAACAAGCAGAGGAAGCGCTGCGAGAGACTGCCGAACGGCTGAGTTTGGCGCTCACAGCTGCCCGAATGGGAGACTGGAGTTGGGACGCAGCGACCGATACAGTAACATTTTCACATCGCGCCGCCGAAATTTTTGGGATTCCGCCCGGGCCATATATGACGTGGACGCAGATGCGCGAGCTGCTGCATCCAGAAGACCGCGATCGCGCTAAAGTAGCCGTCGAGGAAGCGATCGCTTCTGGCGGCGACTACGATATTGAATACCGAGTCATCCGTCCGCAGGGGGAACAGTGCTGGGTTTCTGCAAAGGGACGCGCCCAGTACGATGCTGCGGGTCAGGTTTTGGGAATGATCGGTGTGGTGCAAGACGTGACGGAACAGGTGCTGGCGCGGCAGCGTAGTGAGGATCTGCTCAAACAGCTGGAGGCAGAACGAGCATTTCTGGAAGCAGTTTTGCAGCAGATGCCAGCAGGGGTAATTATTGGGGAAGCTCCCTCCGGTAAGCTGATTTTGGGGAACGATCGGGTACGGGAAATCTGGCGTCATCCATTTGTCGCATCTACTCAAGTCGAGCAATACCGCGAGTACAAGGGTTTTCATCCAGACGGACGGCTTTATCAGCCCCAAGAGTGGCCGATCGCACGCTCGATCGGCAGCGGTGAAGTGGTGAGTGGGGAAGAAATTCAGTTTCTCCGGGGTGACGGTACTTATGGCGTCATGGAGATAAGTTCTGCACCCATACGCGATCGAGAGGGGCAAATTATTGCAGGTGTAGTCACCTTCCAGGATATTAGCGATCGCAAGCAGGCAGAGCGGGAACGAGAGGAACTCTTAGCCAGGGAACAAGCGGCACGCACAGAAGCAGAAACTGCCAATCGCATCAAAGATGAATTTCTGGCCGTACTTTCCCACGAATTGCGATCGCCCCTCAATCCCATTTTGGGCTGGACTAACTTATTGCGAACCCGCAAATTAGATGAAAAAACCACAACCAAAGCCTTAGAAACAATCGAACGCAATGCCAAGTTGCAAACGCAATTAATTGAAGATTTACTCGATGTTTCTCGCATCCTGCGCGGCAAAGTAGTCTTGGACTTTGCCCCCGTCAACTTAGCAAATATAATAGAAGCCGCTTTGGAAACGGTGCTGCTAGCAGCAGAAGCGAAAAAAATTCAAATTCAAACTATTTTTTCTGCAAAACAAGCTCTGATTTCCGGTGACTCAGGCCGACTCCAACAAATAGTTTGGAACCTACTCTCGAACGCTGTCAAGTTCACACCAGCAGGTGGAACGATAGAAGTACGATTGGAATGCGTTGACTGCTATGCCCAAATTCAGGTAAAAGATAATGGTATGGGTATCAGTCCGGATTTTTTGCCCCATGTATTTGAGTACTTCCGGCAGGCAGATGGCACCACAACCCGCAAATTTGGGGGATTGGGACTTGGATTGGCGATCGTGCGTCATTTAGCTGAATTGCATGGCGGCACTGTGCGGGCGTCAAGTCTGGGAATCAGTCAGGGAGCGACTTTTACAGTCACTTTGCCACTGCTGGTGACTGCTTTTGAGGCAACTCAGAACTATCAAGCCTCTACTGAAATTGGCAGCTTGAGCGGTTTGCGGATTTTAATTGTAGATGATGAACCGGATATGCGAGAGTTAGGGGTTACTGTTTTGGCTGAATACGGATCGCTGGCAAAAGCAGCTGCATCCGCAGCAGAAGCATTGTTCCTGCTTAAAGAATTTCAGCCGGATATTTTAATTTGCGATATCGGAATGCCAGAGGTGGATGGCTATATGCTGATGCGTCAGGTGAGGTCTCGACTGCCAGAAATGGGAGGGCAAATTCCGGCGATCGCACTGACTGCTTACGCCGGAGAGTACGATCGACAGCAAGCGATCTCCGCCGGATTTAATAGACATCTTCCTAAACCTGTAGATCCCGCCGAGTTAATAAAAACAATTCTATCCTTAACAGCAGAAAAGCAGAGGAGTAGAGGAGCAGAGGGGAAAAAGAACAATCCATAGTCGTCTGACCGGACGAAAGTCAAAAAATCCCTATTTTATCTGCTATGGGCTGCGTTTATCTGCCTACATCTGCGGTAAAAAATTAACCTTCGATGGCAACAGAAAATTTTTCCCATCACTCATGCACTATCAATGCAACCGAGTACAATATGAGGCGATCCGGAGAAAAGAAATAAAAATTTATGGTTTTCGGGTTTATTATAAAAGTTTTTTATTATATCATAAAAACGGGAAAGCCAAAAGCTGTTTGGAGTTATTAACTAATAATTATAATGTCAAAGAGGATGTGGAATTTTGCAGAAACTTTACCGCAGACTAACTCCGATTCAAAAAAGAATCGTACAAGCTACAGTCATTATAGCATTGTTTGTTACAACTGTGCGAATTATACCATATCTTGTTCCCATTCGTGCCAGGGATTTGATGCAAGACCGACAAGCGATCGAATTTAGCGATCGCAACGGCTTACCATTAGGAACATTGCTCAGCCGTAACCAAGAGCATACCGCAGTTGTACCCTTAAACGAGATTTCTCCGCATTTCAAAAATGCCATCATCGCCGCCGAAGATAGGGGATTTTATCAGCATGGGGCGCTGGATCTGAAAGCGATCGCCAGGGCAATCCTGCAAGCAATTAAAGCCAAAAGAATTGTCTCCGGCGCTTCTACCATCACCATGCAACTAGCGCGAATGCTCGACCCCGTACCGCGCACATTGGCAGGAAAAATAAAAGAAATTTGGTTATCTTGGCGCTTAACAGCAGGAATGAGTAAAGATGAAATCCTTTCTGCTTATCTCAATCGCTTACCGATGGGCGGTAACATCTATGGTGTGGAAGCAGCCGCTCGCGTTTATTTTGGCATACCTGCCAGCGATTTAAATTTAGGACAAGCGAGTTTACTTACTGCCTTACCGAACGATCCTAGCAATCTCAATCCTTATCATAATTTATCAGGACTGAAGCGCCGACAAACTTACGTACTCGATCGCATGGTAAAAGATAAATATATCAGTCGTGTTGAAGCCGATCGAGCCTTATCTGAAAAAATTACTATTCAACTTCGCAAGCAAGGTATCCTCGCCGCCCCTCATTTTTTATTTTGGGTAGCCAATGAATTAGATAATGGCAATTTAAAAGTAACTCATGCTGGCAATCTTCGCACAACAATCGATCGTCCTTTGCAACAATTTGTCGAAGCGCAAGTGCAAGAAGTCATTCGTAGCCTCGCGCCTAACAACGTGCATCACGCAGCCGCTTTAGTTATCGATAATCGCACTGGAGAAGTACTAGCTTATGTTGGTTCCCCCAATTATTTTAACGAAACGCAAATAGGACGGAACGACGGCGTACAAGCACTGCGTCAACCCGGTTCAACCCTCAAACCATTCTTATACGAATTAGCCTTAGAGAAACGCATCATTCGCCCCAATACAATTTTAGCAGATGTACCGACTCGCTATGCGATTCCCGGAGCCAAAATTTACAGCCCTCAAGATTATAGCGAAACTTTTCAAGGCCCGGTAAGAGTTCGCATTGCCTTAGCCAATTCGCTCAACATTCCGGCAGTGCGGGTATTGGAAAAAGTAAGCGTAGGCGCATTTTTAGAACGTTTGCATCAACTGGGTTTTACCAATCTCAATCATTCCCCAGAGTATTACGGTTTGGGATTAACTTTAGGGAGTGGGGAAGTCAGTTTGTGGGAATTAGCTCGCGCTTATCTGACAATGGCTAGACAAGGCGACGCTATACCGCTGGTTAGTATTTTGGGAAACCTCACCCCAAATCAGCTTCGATTACCCCCGTTATTGTTGGGGAGAGCGGGAGAGCGGGGGAAATCTGGAGCGGGGGAGGTAGAAAAGAAGATTGAGCCAGGGAAAGGGAAAAAAGACGAAGGGTTGGGAGTGAGGTCGGAATGGGCTTTAATTACCAATATGCTGAGCGACGCTCACGCTCGTGCCAAAGCATTTGGTGTAGAATCTGTGCTAGCTTTGCCATTTCCAGCAGCGGTGAAAACGGGTACTTCTTCTAATTTTCGAGATACGTGGACAGTCGGGTTTACGACAGATTATACTGTGGCGACTTGGGTGGGGAATTTTGATGGCGATCGTATGGATAAAGTTTCTGGTGTTATGGGTGCAGCCCCCTTGTGGAATCGCATCATGTTACACTTGCACGAACGTGAAGAACCCGCACCTTTTTCTCCTCCCAAAGGTTTAGTGCAAAAACCCATCTGTACATTATCCGGCTTACGTCCCACCCCGGCTTGTCCTTCAGTTGTGCAAGAATATTTTTATCCCGAAGATATCAGCGATTACGAAAGTCATCCAGATACTTTTTATCAAATGGTATCGCGTGATGGCAAGTCACCTGAGTATCGCCTCAATTTGCCTGCCGAATATAATGAATGGTTGGCAATGCAACCGCAACCAAATTTAGCACCGAGCCAACTGAAAATATTATCTCCTCGCAATGGCGATTTTTTTCTTATTCATCCCGATCGAGCAAATACTGGGCAGAGGCTACAATTTAAATTGGCAAATAAATCTAGTCAAACGGTAGAGTGGTGGTTGAACGGTCAAAAAGTGGCAACCCAGTCATCAAATACATTATTTTGGGAACTTCAACCGGGCAATTGGACATTAGAAATTAGAAGTGGAGAGATGAGCGATCGGGTTAATTTTCAGGTAGAATTAGCTGAAAGCAAAAGTATGCGTCGCGGTTTTTCTGTTGCCAGTCCATCTCACTAGGACAAAAGATGAAAATTCTGGTAGTAGAAAATGACAAATCGCTGGCTGCTGCATTAACGGGACTGCTAGCAGCGAATAATTACACGATCGACTTGGCAAACGACGGACAAACCGCGTTAGACTTAGTGACAGCAATTGAGTATGACCTAATTTTGCTGGACTTGCAGATTCCCCAGTTAGATGGAATTAGCTTGTCTCGGCAACTGCGATCGCAAGGTTACAGCAAAGCGATCCTTTTGCTAACCGAGAAAAATACTAATATAAATATTGTAGCGGCGCTAGATGCCGGAGCGGATGATTATCTGATTAAGCCTTATAACCCGGAAGTATTGCTGGCAAGGATTCAAGCTTTGTTGCGCCGGACTGGTGGGAATCCATCATGTACGCTAAGTTGGGGAAATCTCTGTTTAGATTCAATATCGGGGAAAGTCACTTGCGGCGATCGACTAATTCCATTGACTGCCACAGAATATAGCTTACTGGAATTGTTTTTGCAAAATCCCGATCGCATTTTCAACCGCAGTGCTATTCTAGACCGACTTTGGGGGTTTGATGATGCACCAACGGAAAATGCAGTTACGGTTCATATCAAAGACTTGCGAAAGAAACTGAAATTAGGAGGTCTGAACGGAGAAATTCTGGAAACAGTTTATGGCATGGGATATCGGTTAAAACCAGCACCAGATCGCCTCATTTCTACTCCCGAAACAAACAAAGATAGCCAACAAAAACCTCGCGTCAAAGATATCTCTTCTGTGAATCGAGTGCTGCAAAAATTTCGTAATTCCTTTGCAGAACAAATTGCCGTGCTAGCAGAAGCAAAAACCGCACTCTTGGCAGGGAATTGTAACGAAGAATTACACCATAAAGCAAAGCACAAAGCGCATCAACTGACAGGATCGATGGGGAGCTTTGGTTATCCAGAGGGTTCTAAACTGGCGCGAGAACTAGAACATTTACTGATTAAAAACGGTGCCTTAAAACCAGATGAAATTTGCCGTTTTTCTCAATTGGTAACAGCATTGGAACAGGAGTTAACAAAGCCTCCCATCCCGATAAATATCCAACCAAACCAGACACTCGAAACTCATCGCGTGTTGGTGATCGATGACGATACGGTGCTGACAGAAAAGTTACAAGCAGAAGCCAACTTATGGGGAATCCGCCTAAAAATAGCTCCCGATCTGCCAACTGCCCGATTGCGCCTTGCAATGGCGACTCCCGATGCGATTCTCCTAGATTTAAGTTTTGCCGATACAGAGGAAGATGGATTAACCCTATTGAGAGAATTGGCAGAGCAATCGCCACAGATTCCAGTCGTTGTATTTACCGCACGAGATAGCCTTGCCGATCGAGTGGCGGTATCCCGATTGGGCGCTAAGCAATTTTTACACAAGCCTGCCGCGATCGAAGATATTTTTGAAGCGATCGCCCGTGTCTTACCTCAACCCAAAACTTCCGAAGCTAAAATCTTAATCGTAGACGATGACCCCGCAATCCTGGCTGGATTATCGGCGTTGCTGACTCCTTGGGGGCTAGAGGTGACAACTCTGACAGAACCCCAGCGATTTTGGGAAGTGCTAATTGCCACATCTCCAGACTTAGTGTTGCTGGATCTAGAAATACCGAGTAGAGGCGAAGTCTTTGCTGACCATAATTACGAACTTACCGACAATCTCTACAGGCAAACGCTTTGGCGATACATTGGTCTAGAGCTGTGTCAGGTGGTGCGGCAGGATACCCATTGGGGCGATTTACCAATTTTGGTAGTAACAGCCCATACTGATGCGGAATCTCTTCAGCAAGCATTTGCCGCCGGTGCTGATGATTTCATTACCAAGCCAGTACTGGGCCCAGAACTGGTCACGCGGATACTCAGTCGAATTGAGCGGGTGAGATATCGAAAAAAAGCTGTTTAGAAGCGGCGACTGTGAGGTAATAAAGATGAGGTTCGATCGACGATTTTTACCTAAAAATGTCGGATGAATGCCCCCGTTACACCGTGAAGTTAACGGGGGATGAAATCCGACCAACGCATCTTTTGCGTAGCAACGATTTAATTCTAGGTTTGGCGGGTAAACTATGCTTTCGATCGATGGAGTGGAGAATTTATTGCAGGTAAGCTTTTTCCTCGCCGTTGGCTTGACAATCGTTTTGCTCGCCAGCAATCTTAAGGAGAACAAAAAAAAGATAGAGCGACTTAGCCAGCAATTAGCCGAGGAAAATGCCGAGCAATTGCGGATGGCTCTGTCTGCGGCTCAGATGGGGATGTGGGATTGGAATATTGCGACGGGAAAAATCAAATGGTCGCCAGAACACGAACAGTTATTTGGCTTAACTCCCGGTACATTTGATGGCAGATACGAAACCTTCGATCGCTTTATTCATCCAGACGATCGCGAAAGCTTGGATCGATCGCTAAAACAAGCTCTCCAAACACATAATATCTATCAGCACGAGTATCGCATTATTTGGCCGGATGGCAGCATTCATTGGATCGAAGCGCGGGGACACAGTATTTGCGATGCCGCAGGTCAACCTTTACGAATGACTGGGACAGTCATAAATATTGACGATCGCAAACGCGGCGAAGCCGAACGCAAGCAAGCAGAAGTCTTGCTGCACCAGCAATGGGAGCAACAGCGGACGATCGTGGAAATTAGCCAGCGCATCCGAAAATCTCTCAATTTAGCAGAAATCCTCCAAACAACGGTGGACGAAGTGCGGCAATTGCTGCAAACGAGTCGCGTAATTATTTTTCAATTTGCCCCAAACTGGAGCGGAACTGTAGTAGTAGAATCAGTTGGCTCGGAATGGACAGCGATTTTATCTACTCAAATCTACGACCCGTGTTTAGGTGAAAAATATGTTGAACCTTTCCTACAAGGTTTAGTTACTGCCAAGTCAGATATCTACACGCCAGAAATCGACCCTTGTTATGTGGAATTGCTGGCAAATTTCCAAGTCAAAGCCAATTTAGTTGTTCCCATCCTGAATGGCAAGGAACTATGGGGATTGCTGATTTCGCATCACTGCGGAGAACCTCGCCAATGGCAACCCTCTGAAATTGAACTCATGCAACAGGTGGTAACTCAAGTCGCCATTGCTATTCAGCAAGCCGAACTGGTAGAAAAATTACAAATAGAATTGCAACAACGCCGACAAACTGAAGCCGCCTTGCGCGATAGCGAACAAAAATTCCGCCAATTAGCAGAAAATATTGAAGATGTTTTCTTTCTCTATACCGCAGATTACAGCCAACTTCTTTACATCAATTCCGCTTATGAAAATATCTGGCAGCGTACCTGCGAAAGCGTCTATCAAAATCCATTTTCATTTCTAGATAGCATTCATCCTATGGATCGCGATCGCCTCATCCCGGCGATGGATCGTTTGCTGAATGGGGAGGCAAATTTAGAGGAGGAGTACCGCATTATTCGTCCCGATGGTTCCATTCGTTGGATTTACGACCGGGGATTTTTTGTTTATAACGAAGCGGGAGAACCATACCGGATTGCTGGGCTTTCTAGCGATATCACCGAGCGCAAATTAGCAGAGATTGCACTGCACGAATTAAATGCCGAACTCGAACAACGAATAGCAGAACGAACGGCAGAACTTACTCAAACAAATTCCCTCCTGCAACAGGAACTTTACCAGCGCCAGAGAATTGAACAAGCTTTGCGGCAAAGTGAAGCTCAGTTTCAAAACTTAGTTGCCAACGTACCGGGAGCCATTTACAGACTCGTGCAATCGCCAGATAATTCGGTTTGGTTTGAGTATATCAGTCCTGCGATTAAAGAAATGTATGAAGTTGAGGTAGAACAAATATTAGAGAATGCTTCTTTTGTTGTCAACCCAATTCATCCAGAGGATATCGCAGAACATCAAACAGCAATTAGCCGCAGTCGCGAGAATTTAGAACCGTTCGATCATGAATGGCGAATTACTACTCCTTCTGGCAAGTTGAAGTGGCTGCACGGTCGTTCTATACCAGAACGTCGCGATAATGGAGAGACGGTATGGTATGGCATCGTTCAGGATATCAGCGAACGCAAAAAAATTGAAGAAAGGCTACAACAAACACTGCAACAATTGAGTTTTCATATTGAAAATACCCCTTTGGCTACTATCATCTGGGATTCGCAATTTCGGGTGCATCAGTGGTCAAAACAAGCTGAGGCTATCTTTGGTTGGACAGCTGAAGAAGTCTTCGGTAAGATGATGTACGATTGGCAATTTATTTTTGAAGGCGATCGAGAAATTGTCAACCTCAAAGCACAAGAATTACTCAGTGGTAAGTCAGTAGTTTGCATTAATCGGAATTATCGGAAAGATGGTAAGGTGATTGACATTGAATGGTACAGTTCGACTTTGCTGGATGAATTGGGTAATTTGGTATCGATTCTCTCAATAGCACAAGATGTCACGGAACGGAATCGATTAGAACGAGCTTTGCAAGTCTCAGAAGCGAAATTGAGCGATATTTTTAATAGTGTCAATGCCGGAATTATTAGTTATAAATTGTTTGCCGATCGAGATTTTGAATACGAATATTGCTCTAAAGGCTGTGAAATCGTATTTGGTTACACGCAAGCGGAACTGATGGCGAATAAACCGCTCTGGATGTCGCGAGTTCACCCAGAAGATCGAAATATTATTACCGCCGCACTCGATCGCATTTTTTCTCAAGGTTCGGGAACCTGCGACTACCGCTTTTATCACAAAGATGAGAGCCTGCGCTGGCTTTCAGCTAACTATACCGCTCGATATGACGCATCCGCAGATGTTTGGATGACGATCGGAGTCAGCATCGATATTAGCGATCGCAAACGAACAGAACAAGCCTTGAAACAGAGTGAGGAGAAGTATCGCCGCATTGTTGACACAGCCAATGAGGGCATCTGGGTGATTGACGATCGGGGCAATACTACCTTTGTCAATCCTGGGATGGCCCAAATGCTGGGCTACAGTGTCCCAGAAATGATCGGTCAATCAATGTTTGCGTTTATGGATCGAGAGGGACAAGCGATCGCTGCCCATTATTTGGAAGCCCGCCGTCAGGGAATCTCCGAGCAACATGATTTTAAATTTCGTTGCAAAGATGGGTCAGATTTGTGGTGCATCATCGGCACCAACCCCATTTTTGATGAAACTGGGCAATTTATTGGCGCATTGGGCATGATTACCGATATCACCGATCGCAAACTAACACAAGAACTTTTGCAGCACAGGGAATCGACATTGCGGAGTTTCTTCAACAGTGCTGCCATCCCGATGGGTATTGTTGAGCTACACAACGGAGATATTCTCCACATTTCCGATAATTGGGCGGCGGCTCAGTTTTTTGGCAAAACGCTCGAAGGTATGCAAAATCAGTTTGCTAGCAGTCTGGGAGTACCGCCTGCGACGATCGAGCGATGGATGGCCTACTACCAAGAAGCTGCACGGACTCAAGTGCCCGTTCGGTTTGAATATCTTCATACCACTGCTGAGGGTCAACGCTGGTTATCGGGAAGCGTTTGCTCGATCGCAGTCAGCCCCACTGGGTATCCCAGGTTTTCCTACATATTTGAAGATATTACCCATCGCAAACAAGCAGAACAAATGCTGGAGCTTCAAGCTGTCATTACTCGTAATATGGCGGAAGGCATTTGCTTAGTGAGAGCCGATAATGGAATCATTGTCTATGCCAATCCTAAATTTGAGCAGATGTTTGGCTATGACTCTGGAGAACTCAACGGTCAGCACGTTTCGATTGTGAATTATGGCAACGAATCGGTAAGTGCTGAAGATGTCAATCAAGCCATTCGGTCTGTCGTCTTACAAAACGATGAATTCAGCTATGAAGTCCAGAATGTTAAGAAAGATGGGACTCTTTTTTGGTGTAGTGCAACTTGCTCTGTATTCAGGCATTCCGACTACGGCGACGTTCTGGTGGCAGTTCACCAAGATATCACCGTAGCGAAGCGCCTCGAAGAAGTTCGCAAACAAGCAGAAGAAGCTTTGCGACAACAGGCAAACTACGAACATCTGGTCGGACAAATTGTCAATCAGATCAGGCGATCGCTGGATTTAGATGAAATTCTGGCGGTGACGGTGACAGAGGTGCGACAACTCCTCAATGCCGATCGGGTGTTGATTTTTCAACTGCATGAAGATGGTGCGGGCAGTGTTGTGGAAGAATCCGTGTTGCTTGAGTATCCAGTGACTGAGAAAATGTGGTGGTTAGATGAATGTTTGCCATCAGACTGCTATGACTTTTATTGCCAGGGAAAGCCACGCATTGTGTCCGATGTGGCAACAGATGAATGGGGGTCTTGCTTAGTTGAGTTTATGCAGGAAGTTAGTGTCAAGTCGAAAGTTGTCGCTCCCATTGTCCAAACGGTTGAAGGTTCCGATCGATCGAGAGTCTGGGGGCTTTTGATCGCTCACGCTTGTTCCTCTTACCGCCAATGGCAAACTATTGAAGCAGACCTCTTACATCGCGTTACCGATCAGCTAGCGATCGCCATCCAGCAATCCGAACTTTACAGAAAACTGCAAATCGAACTGCACGAACGCAAGCAAACCGAAGCAACTCTGCGAGAAGCGGAAAGACGCTGGCGATTTCTCCTCGACAACGTGCAATTAGTTGTGGTAGGACTCGATCTGGCTGGTGCTGTGAATTACGTGAATCCTTTTTTCTTGAAACTGACTGGGTACACAGAATCAGAAGCTTTGGGTAAGAACTGGTTTGAAACTTTTGTGTTGCCTTCCGAGCGGCAACATCTTCACACTATTTTCTCGGAAATGCTGACATCTAAGCCTCATCCCTACTATCAAAATTTTATCCTCACAAAATCGGGAGAACACCGATTTATCGCTTGGAATAATACCCTGTTAAGAGATTCTGCCGGCCATATTATCGGTACAGTCAGCATTGGCGAAGACATTACGGAACGACAGAAAATCGAGCAGATGAAAAATGAGTTTATTAGTATTGTCAGCCACGAACTCCGCACTCCTCTAACAGCGATTCGAGCATCTTTGGGATTGCTGCAAACTGGAATCTACGAAAAAAAGCCAGACAAATTGAAACGCATGATCGAGATTGCCGCAATTGATAGCGAGCGCTTGGTGCGTTTGGTCAATGATATTCTCGATCTCGAACGGTTAGATTCGGCTCGAGCTGTCCTGGAGAAAACAACCTGCAAGGCGAGCGATTTAATCCGACAAGCTGTAGAGGCAGTGCAAGCGATCGCCGATCGGCAACAGATCGCTTTCGATATCCATCCCACCGATATCGAAGTTTGGGCCGCATCGGATGCGATTGTCCAAACGCTGATCAATCTGTTGAGTAATGCGGTTAAATTCTCGCCTGTCGGTTCTACCATTACTGTAAGTGTCGAACCGCAAATCGATCGGGCCCTGTTCCAAGTTCGCGATCGGGGGCGAGGCATTCCAGCTGATAAGCTGGAAGCTATCTTCGGACGATTTCAGCAAGTGGATGCCTCCGACTCTCGCGATAAAGGCGGAACTGGTTTGGGACTGGCAATTTGCCGCAGTATTATAGAGCGACACGGTGGGCGAATCTGGGCTGAAAGTAGTCTTGGTGCTGGCAGTACATTTTTCTTCACGCTCTCACTACAACAAGAAGCATAATCATGATGGCCAAAAAAGTGTTAATCGTAGATGACGAAGAACGACTGCGGGAACTTGTGCAAGCGTGCTTAGAAGATTTGGGAGGATGGGCAGCGCTTACGGCTGGATCGGGCCAGGAAGGGCTACAAATCGCCCAAACAGAAGCCATTGATGCTATTCTCCTAGATGTCTCGATGCCTGGAATGGACGGCTTTGCGGTCTACGATCGACTTCAGACAAATCCGACCACGCGATCGATTCCGGTCATTCTCCTCACGGCCAAAGTCTTAGCAAGCGATCGCGCCCGCTTTGCCCAAATGGGGATAGCAGGAGTAATTACCAAACCTTTTGACCCAATTACAATCACCGAAGAAGTTGCTGAAATCCTGGGCTGGAAATTTGAGTATTAACTTTTGTAAAAAAAATCGTATTTTTATCAGTTCTTTATCAGTTCTTTATTTTTAGCATATAGCTTTTTAGATAAACAGAAGCTAAATGTCTTAGAAGCCTATGAACACTATTTATTGGCAATCAATGCAATACTTGAATGAACTAACCCAATCTATCATGAATTATTGGGCTAGTTTGCTGGAAGATTGCCACCAATCAACGCTCTGGATTGGCAGCACAGAAGCATCGGCGATCGCAGGTATTACAATTGACGAAACCGCCAATTTATTGGCGATTAAAGCTCATCTTCCCAATATCGATATTAAAGACATCCATATCGAAGTAACTGAGGAAACGCTTTTAATCAGGGGAAAGTGGCCAGCTACAACAGGAGTAGAAGGTTATTTTCATCCCGGCAGTTTTAAAAGTTTAATTCCTTTTCCTTCTCCAGTTCATCCCAAAACAGTTCTAGCTGAATACAAAGATAACGTTTTGATTATCCGCATACTCAAACAACAGATAATTACAGAACCTAAAGTTTGCGTCGATGTAATCGATGCGAATTTAATGCTTCCGCAATTGCACGAGATAGAGCCAAAAGCAACAAGAATAGAAACCTGCAATACTTCTCCCTCCTTATATGCTAAAAATAACAAAAAACGATAAGATCGTGACAAACTGTCCTTGTTGCTCCTACCAAATGGTTCGTCACGCCAGACTACATCAAACTTATTGGTTTTGTCGGCACTGCTGGCAAGAAATGCCTAACCTGTGTGCGGAACAAAATCAGACAATTTTAGGTTTGTCTGGCAGTGATATTTTACCAGAAAAAAAGCCAATTTACTCATTTTCAACTATTTGATTTAATGAAGTATTTTCGCTCGCATCTTGCACCGTTTTGAATTCTAGCCAACCAACCGGAAGTATAACAATTCCCAAACAGCCGTAAAGATTTATTACTCAACCCGGAAACTTACTAGGCGGGAAATGTAGGAAATTTGATAATTGATTAGGTCGCATCAGTTATTGATGCTGAATTAGCTGTAGGGGGAAAACAATGCAAGTTATCGGCAGAATTGTCAAAACGTGGATGTTCTGCTTAGCGCTGATACTCATCCTGGGAATGGCAGGCTGCGGTCTATTGGGTATTACCGGTACCGAACCCCTACCAGAAGTTTCTTCTCTACCCACCCCCCAACTACCAGACTGGATAGAACAAATCAGTCCCCTTGGCGAAGCGGAACCCCTGGCGCAAATTCGCATCCGGTTTAAAGAACCCTTAATTCCCGTAGAAAGCATTGATAGTCCGGATCGACAGGAAGTGTTGCAAAAATTTGCAATTCTCCCCGCATTACCCGGTCAGTTTCGCTTTTTAACACCGCGAATGGTGGGATTCCAAGCAGATAAAGCACTGCCGAAAGCAACGCGAATAAAAGTTACCCTTAAAAAAGGATTAGCCGACCTCAAAAATCGTCGTTTGGCAGAGGATTTGGCTTGGACTTTCCAGACAGAATCAATTAAATTAACAAATTTACCAGGAAAAACAGAAGGTTCCCAAGATGAGTCAGAAGCGATCGACTTAAGACCCACCTTAAAATTTACATCCAATGTAGAACTCGACCCAGTTTCATTAAAAGAACATCTCGCCGTAACGCCAGTAGGGGACAAATATCTAGTCCCGCTGAAAGTAGACCTAGAAAAAACAGCAACCGAGCAGACACCTGAAGAAAAATTTAATCCAGCGGCGCGTAACTGGAATTATATCATAACTCCGCTAGAAAGCTTAGAAAAAGCAAGAACTTACCACATAGAATTTTCCCCCGGCATTCGTCCTGTCATCGGCAACCTGTCTACAGAAAACAAGTTTGTTAGCGAAGTAAAAACTTACGCACCGCTAGCTTTTGACAAAATTCAATTTTTCGGACAACCGGATGTGTCGGGAAGTTACGGACGCTTTGTCAAAGGTGCAGCCCAGTTACTATTTAATAATCCCATAGCAGCAGAGTCAGCTATTAAAAATATTACCATAAATCCTCAGCCCAAACCAGCACCGCGATTGGTGCAAGCTTATGATGGAGAAAAAGTCATTAATCTCAACCCTTGGGCGTTAGAACCTGCAAAAAGTTATACAATTACGATCGGTCGCGATCTGAAAGATAAGTTCGGACAAACTTTAGGAAAGCGAGTAACCCTTAAGTACGAAACTGGCGATTTAGCTGGCGATATCTGGGCTCCATCAGATTTGCATATTTTCCCATCTGGCAAAAATTTACAGTTGAATATTTCTACAGTTAATCTGCCCGAATCCCAGTATAAAGCAGCTTATCGAGTAGTCGAACCTACAGATTTAGTTTACGTTGATTCTGCCTATCCGAAAGGAAACAAAACCGATTTATTACCGCCGCCGACTGAATGGCAATCTTTTAAAGTGACGGGTAAGAAAAATCAATCCACCGATGTGGCGGTTCCTTTGCGAGAAAAACTGGGCGCGGCGACTGGAATGTTAGCTTATGGCATTCAAGCACGCACCAACCGATATCAAGAAAACAACCAACAAAAGTGGCGGGAATATACTACTTATGGATTAGTAGAGTTAACTAATTTGGGAGTATTTGCCCAGTGGTTTCCCGATGCGGGATTGATTCGAGTCAACCATCTTTCTGATGGTTTGCCGGTAGCTAATGCGACTGTGGAAATTTACGAATCTCAATTGGAAGCAAAAACAAAAGAACCAGTCAAACCTTGCGCTGTTGCCAAAACCGATTCCACTGGTACGTCGCTGCTAAATCGTCAGAATTTGCAACAATGTATGAAATCGGCAACCGGATTTGCCGAACCCCCACAACTATTAGTAATTGCTCGCGAAAATGAAGATTGGGCTTTTACGCGCACCAACGAGTATAGCGGTTCTTACGATTACGGTATCGATGCAGGTTGGCAAAACGATAAACCAGTATCGCGAGGAGAGATATTTTCAGATCGGCAGCTTTATCAACCGGGAGAAAAAGCTTGGTTTACAGGGGAAGCTTATTATCTGCAAAATGATAAGATAAGGCAAGATAAAAATACAAGCTACCAAGTAACTCTGAGAAATCCAGATGGTAAAACAACAGATTTAGGCAAGCAGAGAACTAACGAATTCGGTACGTTTTCTCTGGAATTACCGATTTCAGCCAATCAACCTTTAGGCTACTATTCCATCAGTGCGAAAAATAAAGATGGCAATGAAATTTCCGGGAGTTTTCAAGTCGCAGAATTCAAACCGCCTAACTTCAAAGTTGCTCTCACTCTGGATAAGGAATTTGCTTTGATAGACGAAAAGGTGACAGCCAAACCTGTCAGCAATTACTTGTTCGGTTCGCCAGTGGAAGGCGGGAAAGCAACTTATTATATTACGAGAACGCCAGTTGACTTTACTCCCAAAGGTTGGGAAAAATTTTATTTTGGACGGCAATGGTTTTGGCCAGAAGAAAAGCCGAATGTACCTAGCGATGTTTTGCAAGTCAATCAGTTACTAGATAAAGAAGGTAGGGGAAATAAAACGATAACTGTGGCGAAAGATTTGCCTTATCCGATGAATTATCGGGTGGATGTGCAAATTTCCGATGTGTCGAATTTATCGGTGGCGGATTCCAAAAGCTTTACAGCATTGCCAAGCGATCGCATCATTGGTTTGCAAAGCGATTTTGTCGCCGATGCGAACAAACCCTTCCCGATTCAAGTAATCGTAACTGACCCCACAGGTAAAGCGATCGCAGGACAAAAAGTGCGCGTCGAATTGCAACAAATGAAATACAGCGATGTCACCCAAGTAGTGGAAGGCAGTTTAACAGCGCGAAATCAAGTAGAATACAAGACGATCGCAAAAACAGAACTCGTTTCTGCCAGCACTCCCCAATCCGTATCTCTCACCCCTCGCGAATCCGGTTCCTATCGCATTCGCGCCAACTTTACTGATGGCAAAAACGAATTAACCGCCAGCGATGTGCAAATTTGGGTAGCTGGAGATAGCGCCGTAAATTGGGGCGATCGATATCAAAATAATCGCTTAGAAATCAAACTCGACAAAGAAACATATCAACCCGGTGAAACTGCCACCGTTTTGATACAATCTCCCTATCCCGAAGCCGAATTGCACTTTGCAGTTATTCGTCACAACATTATTTATCGCCAAATTACCAAAGTCAGAGGTAGTGCGCCGCAAATTCAATTCAAAGTCACCCCCGATATGCTACCCAACGCCGCCGTTGAAGCAGTACTCGTGCGTCAGGGAAAACCTTTATCCCAAAGCGAACCAACCAATTTAAAAGAATTGGTACGAATTGGTTTTGCACCTTTCAATACAAAGTTGGACGATAAATATTTAAAAGTAGAAGTAACGCCGCAACAAACATCCCTACAACCGGGTGCAGAACAAACATTGCAACTCAAACTTACCGATAATAGCGGTAATCCCGTCAAAGGACAATTCACAGTTATGGTGGTGAACGAAGCGGTATTGCAACTGAGTGGATATCGACCGCCAGATTTAGTCAAAACAGTCTATGCAGAACAAACAATTTCCACTCGTTTTGCCGATAATCGTCCCGATGTAGTGCTGCAACCGTTATCCTCACCTTTAGAAAAAGGTTGGGGTTATGGGGGAGGACTATCCGCAGGCGCAGCAAATACGCGCACCCGTACAGATTTTCAACCTTTAGCTTACTACAGTGGTTCCGTGCTAAGCGATGAAAACGGACAAGCGCAAGTCAAGTTCAAACTACCCGATGATTTGACAACTTGGCGGGTGATGGTGGTAGCGACCGATGGTAATTTGTGCTTCGGTAACGGCGAAACAACATTCATCGCCACGCAACCGCTGATCTCCAATCCTGTTTTACCGCAGTTTGTGCGTTTAGGCGATCGCTTCGACGCCGGACTCTCCGTAACTAACAACACCCAACAAACCGGAAATCTGGCAATTGCTGGCGAGATCGATGGCGGAATTCAGTTTGCTCAAAATAACAAATTGCAAACACAAACAGAATCCGGTACTCGCGCTTACCGCTTCCCCATGATTGCCAATAGTATCGGTCAAACACAAGTGAAATTTACCACCCAGTTGAACGGTACAACCGATGCTTTTGCAGTTCCTTTAGAGGTGAAAAATTTAGAAGTTACAGAAGAAGTAGTGGAATCTGGTACAACTACCGATCGAGCGAAGATTCCCTTGAAAGTCGATCGCAACGTTGCCAATGACAGCGGCGGTTTAGAAGTGCAAATTGCCAGCAATCTCATTCCAGAAATTGCCGCACCTGCACGGCAAGTTTTAGATGATAATGAATTGCCTTTCTTGGAACCTGCTGCCAGTCAGTTATTAATTGCAGCTAATCTGCAAATTCTCAATCAAAAATATCAACAAAATTTGGCTAATTTCAACCCCGCACAACAAGCGGAACAAGCGATCTCGCGCTTGCAAAAACTTCAAAAACCCGATGGCGGTTTCGCCGCTTGGCCGGGACACGAAACCTCCGATCCGTTTGTTTCTCCTTATGCCGCAGAAAGTCTAGCCAAAGCATCTGCCGCCGGACTGAAAGTAGATCCGGCAATGGTGAATCGCCTGAAAACTTATTTAAGCAAAATTCTGGCAGACCCAGGTCAATATGATTTTTGCAAACAACCGCTGTGCAAAAATCAGGTGCGCCTGCAAGCACTGATGGCACTGGCGGAATTAGGAGACAAGCGCAATGAATTTATTGCAGATATTTACGCACAGCGAAATAACTTCGATTTCGTGACTCAGATTAAGTTGGCACGTTATTTATCCCTGTTCTCAGAGTGGCAGGATGAATCGAAAACGCTGCTGAATCAAATTCAAGAAAGCGTTTACGAAACCGGTCGATCGGCAACAATCAATTTACCCGATCGCTGGCGGTGGTTTGATTCTCCAACTACAACACAAGCTCAAGCTTTGCGCTTATTTATTTCCCAAAAAAGCAAGCCGGAAGTTTTGGATCGATTAGTGCAAAGTCTGCTTTCCTTACGCCGAAATGGTACTTGGCCTAACACTTACGATAATGCAGAAGCGCTGACTGCTTTGGTGGCATACGCTCAACTTCAGCCTACACCGCCTAACTTTACTGCGACAGTCGAACTGGCAGGCAAACAGTTAGCATCAACTCGCTTTCAAGGTTATCGTCAAAGCAGTCAAGATGTGCAAGTGCCAATGGCACAATTACCTCGCGGTCAACACGATCTGATTTTGAAAAAATCCGGTCAAGGGACGCTGCACTATTTAGCAGCTTATCGCTATCGCTTACCAGGAAATCAACCGGGTAGATTGAATGGATTGCGAGTAGTGCGAGAAATTCGTGCTGCCAATCAAGATAAAGTGCTGCGAAAAATCGGACTTTATGCGGTAGATGAACCTTTGAAATTACCTAGCGGACAGGTATTTGATATTGGGTTGGAAATTTTTACCGATCGTCCTGTGGATCATCTGATTGTCACAGATTATTTACCTGCCGGTTTTGAAGCGGTGGATGGCAGTTTCCAAACTGCTACCCCTTACTTCCAAGCACAAGGAGATAGTTGGGAATTGGATTATAAAACGATTTATCGCGATCGCATTCTCGCTTATGGCGATCGTTTGGAAGCTGGTGTTTATAGCCTCCACTACTTAGTTCGCTCCGTCACCCCCGGCACATTTATTTGGCCCGGTGCGGAAGTGCGCCTGCAATACGCTCCCGAAGAATTTGGGCGATCGGCTGCTTCTACATTGGTAATATCCGATCGGTAAAAGTCAAAAGTCAAAAGTCAAAAGTCAAAAGTCAAAAGTCAAAAAGAAGAGGAAAAAGGAAAAATATTAATTCCCCCACTCTCCCTCTTCCCCAACCCCTAATTAAGCACAAAAAACGCGATCGCGTCCGGAACTTTTCGCCTGATAAAGCACCCGATCGGCTACTTGATAGAGAGTTTGCAAGTCAGTACCGTCCTCTGGATACTGCACCACCCCAGCGCTAAAAGTAATATGAAACTTGCTACCATCAGGTTCGACAAACTCCTGTTGGCGTAGAGTTTGCAATATTTCATACAATCGCTTTGCGCCAACTTGTTTAGTTACACCGTACATACCGATCGCAAACTCCTCACCACCCCAACGAGCGACTACATCCGCAGAGCGAAAACTTTGCAGGAGCAATTTACCCAATCGCCGCAACACCCGATCGCCTGCTGCATGACCGTAGCGATCGTTAATCTGCTTAAAATAATCCAGATCCAAAAAACCAAAACAGAAAGGAGAACAATAACGCTTAGCCATATACAGGAACCGTTCCAAATCTTGAGTCGAACTGTGCCGATTAGCGAGTCCCGTGAGAAGGTCTGTTTCCGCAAAACTCCGCAGTAACCGAATTCGTTCCAAGCGGTTGAAAATGCGCTTTACCAGTTCTGGCCCTTTAATTGGCTTATTGATATAGTCATCACCACCGGCATCAAAGGCTCGTTGCACCGTTGCCGGATCTGTGCTTGCCGAAATAAAAAGCACAGGCAGACTGTTCCACTTGGGATCGTTGCGTATCACCTTGCACAATTCAATCCCGCTCGCATCGGGCATATCTACATCTAAAATTACTAAGTCCGGTGCGGTAGCTTCCAGGGCATCCCACAACTGTAGCGGATTGTTGAGGGTTGTCAACCTCAGTCGCCAAGGTTGCAGTAATGTTTCCAGACTGAGGAGCATTTCTCGGTCATCATCTACCACCATCACCTTCAAATTAGCAGTGTCTTCCCGATGTAGCATTTGGCTGACTATCTCCATCACTTTACTGGGAGCGATCGGCTTTTGTAAAAAACCACAACCTCCCAATCGAGCTACTTCTACGCGATCGATAAAAGTATCGCAACGTGTGAGAACTATCACCGGTAGTTGCGGATTCTGCTGGGACAGTTGTTTGAGCAACGTCAGTCCGGTTTCGTCGGTATCCGGAAAGGATAAGTCAAGCAATACCAGATCCGGTGGTTTTGAAGTTAAGGAAATTCTCGCCGCAGACAAATTACAGGCCCAATCTGCCTGCATTCCCCAACTAGCGGCTTCCAATACTAAAAGTTGGGCTTGCTCTGTATCGTCTTCTACGATTAGTAGTCGGGGCGAATTTTTAGCCAATATCTGGGGTTGGCTTTCAACTTTGAGCTCGTCGGAAGCTTCTGTAGTTGGAGTTTGTTGTAGTTGTTGCTGCAAAAGTACCACGAATTGAGATAGGTGTTGCGCTTCTGCTTGCCCCAAGTGTACTTGGGGCTGCAATAATTGCTCTATTTGCTGCGCTAGGTGCGAAGCTTCCTCAAAACCGTATATACCCAAAGAACCGGCTAACTTGTGGGATTCCCGTACAGCTTGCTGGCGCATTTCGTCGTTCAAAGTTCCTGCCAGTAAAGCTTTGCTGGTGCGCTCCAGTAGTGCGACGCGGCTGATAAACTTGTCTTTATATTTTTCCCAAATCTTGCCTACTGCGGTTTGTAGGTGTGCTATTTGCGAGGTTTGAGGTGAAATTTCAGTTTCCCTTGCTGGTTTGCTCTGCCGTTCCGGCGCTAAGCTTCTTTTTACATATGTGGGATTTAACGAAGAGGAGTTGGCAGTGGGGTTAGGGGTCAAAGAGGGAGGTGGTAAAGACAACTGCAAAGTTTCTGCGATGACCGCCGCTAGATTCTCCCAATCTAAAGGGTAAAACAAGATTTGACCGATGATTTTGTTAGGTAAGTTGCTACTCAAATTTTTTTCCAGACAGTAAAGCACTGACTGTTTTCCTTGTTTGAATTTGAGATAACTTTGGTCTAGTACAGCTGCCACATCCGCGCCGATCAGACTGCGATCGAGTATGAGTAATGACCAGTTGCTTTGCTCTAAGCATAAGAGTGTTTCTTCGCTGCTATGAATGGATTGTATCGATACAACTCCCAATCGTTCCGGCAACCAGGATGTCAGTTCGTCAGGCAAACCAGCGGTGACAATTTGGGTTTGTTTCTCTTGTGTTTCTTTTGGACTTAAGTGCAGCTGTCGATCGTTGTAGGTTACTTCACAGGTGCTGGGGTCAAGGGGTAGCTTGGCCCACTTCAGCACTGGAGCGGCAGAGTTTCCCCGATGCAATAAGGCGCGAATGCGAGCGCCCAATTCTTTTAAATCGAAGGGTTTCACTACATAATCATCTGCTCCTACATCTGGGCGTATTACTTTGTCTGTACTGGTTTGGGGAGTAGTGAGCAGCACTACTGGCATCTGGTAGCCATGAGAGCGTATGCGACGACACAAAGTCATGCCGTCTAGCTTGGGAAGCGTGACATCCAGCAAAACCAGGTCGTAGGTGAAAGCTTCTACTAGATCCCAACCAGCTTCTCCGTCGTGAGCCACGTCGAGAATGTAATATTGGTTGGCTAGGAAGTCTGTCACGACCGCTACGATCGCTTCATTGTCTTCCACTAGCAAAATTCTCATGCCAAAACCCTGCCGTCATACTCGTTTTATAATTTGGAGTGATTGGTGTCTGGGTAAAGTATATAAGTTACTTTTGTCAATAACTCCATTAGATATCTCCAAAAATTCTTGTGGGGTAGGCATCCTGCCTGCCCTTTGAGATTCTTTTCTAGAGATGTCTATTACTTAAGTATGCCAAACACAGAAGCAAAGTTTCTCTAACAACACATAATGAAATATGCTGAGATATGAGTCCTACATCCCAGCACAAAGTCGAGCGGCTAAATTAAATCTAGTTTTGGACGCTGTGCGTTAATCCCAAACCATTATTTGTCATGGTAGAAGATTGTTTAATCGGAAGAAATATCGCGAATTCAGTTCCTTTCCCAACTTCAGAATTGACTTGCATAGAGCCGCTATGCTTTTTGATAATTTGATAGCAAATTGAAAGTCCTAAGCCAGTGCCTTTACCTACTTGCTTCGTAGTGAAAAATAAATCGAAAATTTTATTTTTTACCTCTGCTGCGATTCCCGCACCATTGTCCCAAATCCTTACCTTAACTCGATCGGGCGGCACAAATTCAGTGGCAATCACAATCTGTTTGTTGTAATCATCAGGCGTACTTTCTAATGCGTCGATCGCATTACTCAGCAAATTCATAAAAACCTGATTCAACTGCGCGGGATAACACTCGATTAACGGCAAGTTACCGTAATGCTTTATGACTTCTATTTTGTTTTTTACGCGGTGATTGAGAATTAGCAAGGTGTTGTCAATACCTTCATGCAGATCCACATCTTTGACATCTGCTTCATCGAGTCGCGAGAAGTTGCGTAGCGATAAAACTAAGTGACGAATACGCTGCGTACCGATCTGCATCGATAAGAGGGTTTTGGGCAAATCTTCAGCGATAAATTTATAATCGATTTTTTCTAGATGGTCTTGAATTTTTGCAGTCGGCAGGGGGTATTCTTGTTGGTAAAGACGAATCAATTCTATGACATCTTGAACGTAAATATTAGTATGTTCGAGGTTGCCGTGGATAAAGTTAATTGGGTTATTGACTTCGTGGGCAATTCCTGCTACCATTTGGCCGAGACTCGACATTTTTTCAGTTTGAATTAGTTGGGCTTGAGTTTGGTCTAATTCTTCTGTGTAGTCAGCAATTCGTCGAATCAGTTGATTGAGCGAATTTGTCAGCTTGCCAATCTCATCGTTGGTAGTTACGGGTGCTGTCAGGTTAAAATTAGCTGTCTCGGTCACTTGTTGGGCGACGGCGGTGGTTAATTCGATGGGATGAGCGATCGCTCGACTGATCCGAAATGCTACTGCTGATGCGATCGCTGCCGAAATAAATAAGCTAATTATAAGGATGAGTGCGTGCAAATTACTGGCTTGTTTAAAAATATCCAGCGATTTGGCTTCTGCGGCAGAGAAGTCGCCCGCTAGCTGTGTGACTTCATCTGAGACTCGATCGAATTCAAGCGCAATTTTGCTATTAATAAAATTCCTGAAAAGTAGCTGTGCTTTTTGGCTGTCATGGGGCATATTTTTAGAGGCTGGAATCTGCCGCATGACAGCTTTCAGTTCTAGCAAATAATTAGATATATTTTGTTTGTAATTAACAATAAAACTATTAAAACGTTGATACTTTTCTTTTTCTTCTACATTTACATTTGCTGCTTCTAAAGATTTTAAATATGATTGACTTTGTTCTACTAAGATTTCGAGATGATTTATTTTATTAAGTAAGTTGCGATAATCCTGCTCAAATTTTTCCGGTTTCAGGTCGAGAGAAGCAAACTGATGCTCGTGAAGGTGGATTTGCAAGATGGTTGTTTTCCAGTCTGCCAGACGGTTTGCTTCTTGACTGGCAAAGGCTATCTTCTTTACCGCTCGATCTCTATAAAAACCATCTACCATATTTCCGAACAATGTACCTACTGTAGCCACTGCAAGGGTGATGGCAAAACCACAACTTATCTTCTGTCGGATGCTCGTGCAGCCAGTCAGGTATTTTAAGTTAGGCAAACTTATGTTAAGATGTTGAAATAGACTTGGCACAACAGTCTTAACAGATTTTTCTTGGTTGGGCACAAACGACTTTAAAACTGGAACAAGCATCATCAATTAACTCTTCTTCTGAAGAAGCAATAAGAGCAATAGCGGGAAAAAAGCCCATCCCTCAATACTGTTAGGGTAAGCCCTAAACAGGAAATTTTGTAGGTTGGGTAGAGCGATCGCGAAACTCAACGCTGACTTTGGCTTTGTTGCCTTTCGTTAGCTCAATCCCACCTACAATTCCGCAAGGCAAATTCGTATACATCCAATGTATCGCACCAATAGTGAAAATCCCGTGAAGATAGACAGGTTTTTTCCCAAGTATTTAAACCCAGACAGATAGGCAAGTTATCGCTGCCAAAGTCAGCGTCATTGCTGTTCTTGGGGCCTAAAAACTTACACTAAAATGTGCGATCGCGAAAGCCTTATTCTTTGGAGGAACGATAGGAACCGACCCGTGCAGCTTTAACCGCTTTGTTGAAGGTATATAAAAAAATGAAGTTATAAAAGTGAAAAAGTGGTGAAGCAATCGAGACAAAAGAATCAAGAAGATAATTTACGGATTTTATCACATCATACACTACAAATGTAGAGTCAATTCATGAATTTAATTTCCATCCAGGGGTAAAATTACCTGCTTGTGTAAATTCTGTAAGTAAAGCTTCAGCTGCTTCAACGTTCACTGGCTGAGAGAAGAAGTAGCCTTGGGCTTTTTGACATCCCAACAACTTGAGTTGTGCTAATTGTTCTGCTGTTTCAACGCCTTCAGCAATCGCTTCTAATTTCTGACTGTAAGCGAGCATCATAATTGTCCAGATCAAATCCCATTTTTTTTGGGTGACGAAGGAGCGATCGATCTTCAATACATCAATGGGTAGTTCGTGCAAGCAGCTTAATGAGGAATAACCTGTGCCAAAGTCATCTAAATATAATTTAAGTCCTAAAGATTTCAGTTGCTTGAGAGTAGCGATCGCTCGTGTGGGATTTTCCATAATCGTACTTTCTGTAATTTCCAGCCGTAAGCTACTACTCGCTACCCCAGTTTCGTGCAAAATCCGTTGAACTTGTTCAACTAAATCGAGTTGCGATAATTGTATACTGGAAACATTGACACTCATTGTTAAAGGTTGGCAATTGGGAAATTGCTGCTGCCAAGACTTAAGCTGCCGACAAGCTGATTCTATGGCCCAGGTTCCTAAAGGATTAATTAGTCGCGTTTTTTCTGCAATGGGGATAAACTCTGTGGGAGAAATAAACCCACGCTGGGGATGCCGCCACCGCGTTAGCGCTTCAAAGCCAGTAATTCTGTTAGTTTCCAAGCATACTATGGGTTGATAGTACAGTTCCAATTCTTTGTGTTCTATTGCCAGTCGCAAGTCATTTTCCAATCGGTAGAGTGCCAGATTCGTCGCGGTAAGAATGCTTAAGGAGAGTTCTTCGTCATTCTCAATTGCTCTGGTCAAACGCATTAAGCGGTCTGTGTTTTTGATGGCTATTTCCAGCAACCGCTGACTCTGCTTGGTAAGGGTGCCAAGCTTGCCGCTCAGCAAAAGACTCAAAGCTCCGCGAATAGAAGTTAGAGGTGTACGCAACTCGTAACTGACAAGTGTTGCACATTGGTCTGCATCGCTGGCAGCGAAAACATCAGGTAGATTATTTTCCCAGGTGTGGTTTTGATCGCCAACAGTGATTTTTGTCATTTTTGTTAACTTTCTGTAAAGATGCACCACAATTAAGCATCTTCATAAGATAGACCTTAAAGGTGAAAAAGTAGAGAAAAAGCTCTCCTCCATGAGTTTTTTCTAAAAATTTGTGAGGCTTTAGTGCCGAATGCTAATACTTAGCTTCAGGGAAGTAAAATTTTATTGTTGTGTCTGCATATATTCTATATCTTTGGGGATATACTGTTAGAAGTATATTGTGAAAAACTAACTAGCTTGGCTGCCGTATTAGCAATCTCGGCGTGATAGGGAATAGGGGCTAGTCAAAAGTCAAAAGTCAAAAGTCAAAATTTTTCCTCTTCCCTAGCTCCGACGCTCTTTCAACCGAAACGCACGCGCTTGCGGAACCATTTTTGCAAACCTTCCATGTAAGTGAACAGCACCGGAATCACAATTAAGGTAAGTAAAGTGGAAGTCATCAAACCGCCAACAACTGCGATCGCCATTGGGGCGCGAACTTGAGAACCAGCACCAATTCCCAATGCGATCGGCATCATCCCGGCAATCATCGCGATCGTCGTCATCAAAATCGGTCGCAAGCGTGCCACACCCGATTCTAACGTTGCCTTATACAGAGGTTTTCCTTCCTTCTCATTCATCAAGGCATAATCCACCAAAAGAATCGAATTTTTCGTCACAATTCCCATCAACAACACAACTCCGATTAGGGCGTACAAACCCAAAGCTCTTTGCCCCACAAGCAGTCCGAGTAATGCGCCGCCAATAGACAAAGGTAACGCCGCCATAATCACGATCGGATGCAAGAAATTGCTAAACAGCAACACCAAAACAGCATAGATAAACAGTACCGCCGTTGCCAGAGCAAAAGCAAAGCCGGTAAAAATATCCTTCATCACTTTGGCATCACCGAAAGGTTCCTGAGTGACGCCTGCGGGTAGTTGTTTGAGTATGGTTTGCTGGTTGACTTTCTTGAGAGCATCTCCTAAAGACATACCGTTCAAGTTAGCTTCTACAGATACTTGACGAGAGCGATCGTACCGATTGATTTGAGAAGGCCCACTACCCAGACTGATATCGGCAACAGCCATCAAAGGTACTAAAGTATTATTTTTACCGGGTACTTGCAAATTCTTGATAGTGTCGATATCGTTGCGAAATTCAGGAGTTAACTGCACTCGAATGGGAATTTGTCGATCGACTAAATCGAACTTAGCTAAATTAGCATCAATATCACCGATGGTAGCGATCGAAGCAGTACGAGCGATCGACAACACCGATACTCCTTGATCCGCAGCCCGCAGAGGGTCTGGTTTCACCAAAATCTCCGGTTTCACCAAACTTGCCGTCGATGTAACTTCCACAATTCCGGGTATTTGACTCATCTGTTGGACGAGATTTTCTGCGGTGTGAGTCAACAAGTTACCATCTTCGCTTTTAAGCAAAATTGCCAATTGCTTTTTACTTCCCAGTCGCCCTTGGCTAAAACCGATCCGTACCCCCGGAACTTGCTGTAATTTCGGCAGCATTTGCTGTTCAAATTCCACTTGTCCGATGTGTTTGGAATGTTGACCGGGTGGGCGTTCCTCTTCTGCTTTTAGTTTAACGTTGAGGTTGGCAGTATTCACGCCACTACTACCAGAGCCACCACCACCTCTAGCACCACCAGACACCGCAGGAGCGCCAATTGTTGCCAAGATAGTATCTACAGCCGGATGAGTACTTAAGATTTGCGCGGCTTGCTGGGCGGCTGCATCGGTCTGCTCTAAAGTAGAACCGGGAGGCAATTCGATCGAAACACTAGAAAGTCCGCTATCATCGCGATCGATAAACCCAGTGGGAATATGAGGTATCAACTGAAGACTGCCAAAAAATAACGCCACCGCCATAATCAACGTTAGCACCCGATTGTTTAACGCCCACTTCAGCAGCCGACGATATACCCAGGAGAGAATGTCTTTATGCGGCTTATCGTCATGATGATGTTTTTTATCTTTGAGCAAATACGCCGCCATCATCGGCGTGACAGTACGAGCTACCAACAGCGAAAATAAAACCGATACCGCTACAGTAACGCCAAACGGTTTAAAAAATTGCCCTGGAATTCCGCCCATAAATGCCACAGGCGCAAATACCGATACAATCGTCATCGTGGTAGCGACGACAGCCAAACCGATTTCGTCGGAAGCATCCAAAGCAGCTTTATAGGGCGTTTTGCCCATCTGCATATGGCGTTCGATGTTCTCAATTTCGACGATCGCATCATCCACCAAAATCCCCACCACCAACGCCAGCGCTAGCAAAGTCATGCTGTTGAGGGTGTAGTTCAATATCTTCAGCACGACAAAAGTGGGAATTGCCGATAAGGGTAGCGCCACCGCCGTAATTAAGGTTGCTCGCCAATCGCGCAAGAAAACTAAAATGGTGACTACTGCCAGGACAGCTCCTAAAACTACCGCATCCACAGAAGCTTCGTAAGATTGGCGGATGCGATCGGCCATAGTATAGATCAGTTTCAGCTTGACATCCCCCGGCAGGGTTTTTTCCATTTCTTTGACAGCTTTCTGCACCGCCTCTTCCACAGTGACAAGGGTGCTGCCAGTGCTACGAAGAATGGAAAAGGCAACTACTGGTTTACCATCCAAACGTGCCGCCTGACGAGCTTCTGCATAGCTATCCCTCACTTCTCCCAAACTGGAAAGGGGAACGAAACCCCCTCTGGGGAGAGTGATTTGATAATTTTTCAAGTCATCCACGCTGGGTGCGCTACCCAAGGTGCGGACAGTTTGCTCGGAGTTGCCTACGTTGGCGCGTCCTCCTGGTAAGTTAGCGTTGAAGTTGCGGATTTGGTCGTTTACCTGAGTGGCGGTAATGCCCAGCGATTGCAGGCGGTCTGGGTTCAAATTTACGCGAATTTCTCGGTCTACGCCGCCAATGCGCTGCACTTGTCCGACACCGGGGACTGCAAGGATGGCGCGGCTGATTTTTTGGTCGATTAAATCGCTTAATTGTTCTGGGGATAGCCGTTCTGAAGTGACGGCGTAGGACATAATCGAACCGCCGACAAAATCTACTCGTTTGACTACGGGGTCGTTGATATCTTGCGGCAGACTTTGGCGAATTTGAGCGACGGCGTTACGCACATCGTTGGTAGCGCGATCGCTATTCGTTCCCAGAACAAAGTTTATCGTTGTACTAGAGGCACCATCGGTGACAGTGCTGAGAATATGGTCGATGTTGCCCAATCCCGCAACGGCATCTTCTACTTTTTTGGTAACTTGGGATTCCAGTTCTGCCGGGTCGGCTCCCGGTTGGGCGACGGAGACGGAAACTGAAGGAATATCGACGTTAGGTGAATCGTCAATCCCCAAAATGGGAAATGAGAATAAACCACCTATTGTCAGAACTAAAAATAAAACAATTGTGGGGATTGGTTGCTTGATTGACCAAGCGGAAATGTTGAAAGACATAAAGATCGGTCAGCCGATGCAAGGATGAGAGGATTTTGGATTTTGGATTTTGGATTTTGGATTTTGGATTGGCTTCGCTCTCCAAAAATTCTTGTGGGGTAGGCATCCTGCCTGCCCTCTGAGATTCTTTGGCAGGAGATGTCTATTAACGAACATTTTCTCCCCCGCTTCCCCGCTCCTCTATTCGATCGACTACGCGCACTTTGTCACCTTCTTTAAGATAGCCAGCACCGGCAACGACAACGCGATCGCCTAATTTCAAACCGCTCTTGATTTCTGTTTTGGCTCCGGAAATATCGCCTTTGTTCCCACCCAAAGTTGTACCCACTTCCACTGGTTCGACGTGGGCGATTTCGTTACCATCTAACAAATAAACAATGGGGTGACCATCAGTTTGACGCTGAACTGCGGTTGCCGGAACTGAGAGGGCTTTAATCGTTGAAGAAGCGATCGCTGCTTTGAGAAACATTCCCGGTTTGAGTGGGGCATTAGAAGGTAAATCGACTTTGATAGTTGCCTGACGGGTTTGCGGATCGACTACGGGAGCAATTTCTCGCACTCTCCCTCGCCAAAGCATATCGTTATCTGCATCGCTGCTGACGCTGACTGGTGCGCCTAAATGCACTTTGTTTAACTCGGTTTCCGGAATCTTGACTTGCAGTTCCAGGTAGCCATTGCGAATAATGCAAAAAAGTGCTTTATTTCCAGAGGTATCGCCCACGCGAGCGACTGTGGGTGCGATCGCCTGACTGGCGACAGTTGTCCCGGCGGCGGCGTTGCCATCGCAACGACCGTCAGCGCTGGGAGCGACTACAATACCGCTGGCAGGAGCGACAACCTGAGTTTGTCCCAGTTGTGTTTGGATCTGCCGCACTTTGGCTTCGTTGTTGCGGACATCGGCTTGAGCGCTCAATAAAAAGGCTTTGGCACTGTTGATATTTGCTTGGGCGCTGCCGATACTGGCTTTGGCACTGGTAATATTGGCATCGGCGCTGGCAATTCCGGCTTGGGCGACTCGCACTGCTTCTCCCGCCGATGTGGCGCTGGTAACGCGGCTTTCTAAAACTTCACGGCTGATTGCGCCTTGCTCGGCTAAGTATTCGTAACGCTTGCGAGTCCTCTCGGCGTCTGCTTGCTTGCTCTTGGCGTCGGCTAAGTTGGCTTCTACCCTACCGCGATCGGCTTGCGCTTGTGCTAAAGTCGCTTGTGCCCTCGCCAGTTCTGCTTGTGCTTGTGCCAAAACCGCTTGTTTTTGTTGTACTGCGGCTAGTGACGCTTCTAGCTGTGCTTGTGTGGAACTCAGTTGCGTTTGCAGGACTGAGTTATCGAGTACGGCCATAATTTGACCTACTTTCACGGGTCGCCCTTCTTCGATCGTGACTTGCTTGATTTGCAAGCCGCTGGCTTGGGGTAAGACTGGCAGAAGATTGTATGCCGCAACTGTACCTGTGGTGCTGATGGTGTTGGCTACAGGAGTCGTTTCTACCGACGCGACGGTAACGGTCATGCTTGCTGGTGCTGGTGCTGCTGCTGTTGAGGGTGCGGGTGCTTGGGTGGGTTTTTGGCTGCTTTGGTTTGATTGAGAGTGCATTACTCCTATTGCTACGGCTGCACCGACTCCCATCCCCAGTACAGCAGGGGTGAGCCATCCACCTTTGCTCCTGCCTTTCCTTTGACTGGGAGGTAAGTCTTGCTCGAATTCCTCTTCCTCTTGGTATAGGATTTCTGGCTGGATCTCAGCAATAGTGGGACTATTTGCGATCTCGAGATCGACTTCCTGTTTTTCTAGCGTGGAACTCACGGGAGCTCCTTTGCCATTTAGTTCGTATTTTTCTTGTTCTGGTAAGGATTTTTGCGCCACTGCTATCTATCCCTCTCTAGGGCAAAAATTTTTTAACTTAGAACCACTTTTACAAACAGCCCTAACCAAATTCCCAGGAAGGATACCGAAACTGCTCTCTGGAGCCTTTGCCACCTACCTGACGCCAGGGCTGGCAGCACCACATATCGATTTTCGATCGCGATGATTTATGAAGAAAAGTTAATTACAATTATATCAGTTTGATATAAATTTAGGAAATAGGCAAGCAAGATAGGGACTGGGGCGTCGGGATTAGGTTTGTCACTGGAATAGAGGGACAAATCTACTGATAGAGTGTGAGCTAAAGCTGTGTTCGCTTTGCTGGCCAATACCGGGTAAAATGGCTTGAATTGCCACTCTACACATACACATCTCATTTCTTTTGTCAACTTATTTTACTGGACTGGCGCTCTGGGCTTACTGGGGCCAACTCGATCGCTATCCCTAAAATTATTTCCCAAATAATCTGCTGCCAAGGTAGTTTCATGGAACGCGCTGATGTAAAATCATCACTGAAACTACTATCAATAAAAAATTAGTCGGTTTTAGTGACTGAACTTAAATGCGATCGCTGATATTTTTCCATGCCAAATATGACTTTTGTCGGTAAAAAAATTGATTTTGCTCGCGTTTATTTGTGAGAGCGATCGCAGCATAAGTCCTCATAATCCAAGTTTTAAATCAAATTATCGATCCGCTCTGAAAGCCTTCATCATTTAGATTGTGTATGGCGCAGCAAGTACCAAAAGACTGCTACATTTATGATAAAGACTATCAACTTCAGGGGCGATATCCCTTTAAATAATTCAAAAATTTCGGCTGGGATGCTAATGCCGACAAGCACCAAGACTAAAATTTTCGCCCAAGTTTTCTGAGCCCATAAACCGAAGGCTTCAATTGCCGTCACAACTGCATAAATTCCAGCGGCAAGACTGCTGAACTCTATAGTTTTAGGAGGAAGATTCAAGAACCATTCGACGGTTGGCAATCTATCTGCCCAAACATAAGACTTGGAAAAATCAACCAAGTTATCATAGTTTTTAAACGTTAACAGCAAAGCGATCGAAGTTACAGCCAGCAATAAGGAAGTAATCGCTTTGTAAACAACAATGGCTAATAAGGCTGGCGGGCGCTTGGTCAATTTTTTCATGGCAATTCTAGGTGTTTGTCCTTTTTTTGCAAGAGGGAATGCGATCGAGTGAATGCACCCACGCTAATTTTCACATTGAGGTAATCATCCTGTCACAGGAACGTCACAGCGAATTTATATATTCAGAAGTGTGAAAAATTAACCTTGTGGCGGCAGACAACCGATATGCAAACAAAAGAATCTTATTTAAGTAATGGTTCCAGAGAACCGAACAACATCGAATACAATTTCTCAGATGGCAAGGCTGCTAAGTCCGATAATTCTTCCTGGCAAAAGCCAGTAACTTATCTATCCCTAGTGCTGCTGGGGGCAAGTGTCAGCTTTGCAGGTAGCTACCTGGGTTCGCAAAACAAAGCTTCTTCCCAGCCCTCCATTTCCCAGCCTTCTATTTCCCAAGCTTCTATTGTGCCAGTGACGCCAAAGCTGGAGGCGAAATTACCGATAACCGCAGATACGAATTTTGTGACAGAAGTGGTGGACAAAGTTGGGCCAGCAGTGGTCAGGATAGATTCCTCGCGAACAGTCAAGAACGATATGCCGGCTGTTTTCGACGATCCCTTCTTCCGTCAGTTTTTTGGTTCTCAGTTACCGGGCGTACCGAGAGAAAGAGTTGAAAACGGTACTGGGTCGGGCTTTATTATTAACTCGGACGGTCAAATTTTAACTAATGCCCATGTGGTGGATGGTGTCGATACCGTAACGGTGACGCTGAAAGACGGTCGCACTTTCAAGGGCAAAGTTTTGGGTACAGATCCGGTTACAGATGTGGCTGTTGTCAAGATAGAAGCTGATAATTTACCAGCGATTAGAATCGGAAATTCGGATAATTTGAAACCAGGAGAATGGGCGATCGCGATCGGTAACCCCCTTGGCTTAGATAATACCGTCACTACAGGCATTATTAGCGCCACAGGTCGCACCAGCAGTCAAGTCGGCGTTCCCGATAAGCGAGTCAGCTTTATCCAAACTGATGCCGCCATCAATCCCGGTAACTCCGGTGGCCCGCTGCTAAATGCCGCCGGTGAGGTGGTGGGTATGAATACGGCGATTATCCAAGGTGCCCAAGGCATCGGCTTTGCAATTCCGATCAATACTGCCCAGCGCATTGCATCTCAGCTGGCGACTAGCGGTAAAGTGGAACATCCTTACTTGGGTGTGCAAATGGTCGATCTTACTCCGGAAATCAAACAAAGAATTAACAGCGATCCTAACAGCAGTTTGACTGTGGATGAAGACAATGGCGTTTTGGTCGTGAAAGTGATACCAAACTCTCCGGCTGCCAAAGCGGGATTGCGTGCCGGTGATGTCATCCAGAAAATCGGCGATCGATCGGTCACCGACGCCAAAACTGTACAGCAGACAGTAGAAGATAGTCGTGTCGGCAGCAATCTGCAACTACAAGTGCGTCGTAACGGTCAAAATGTTAGTTTAACGGTGCGACCCGGTGCTTTTCCTACCGCACAACAGTAGCCCGCTGGCCGAGGATGGCTGGCTGGTCTGTTAGGGCGATCGCAAATTTTTCTCAAAGGATAGGTGTGCTGCCTATCCCTTTTGTTGTAATTAGACTATAATCCATACCATGATTTCATTTTTATTATGATTTTGCTGCGCTATATAACTAAATATCTCGAAAATCAACCAAGGTCATTCTTGTTAGTATTATCGTTTTTTTTGGTGTTTATTATTGGTTTGATTGACTATCTGATAAACAACGATATTTCTTTATCAATATTTTATTTAATTCCAATTAGCATAGCGACCTGGTATGCCGGAGACAAGTTTGGTATATTAATATCCTTTACCAGTGCAATTGCATGGTTTATATCTAACGTAAATTCCATAGAATCACCCCTTTCTTCTCCATCTCATTATTGGAACGCATCAGTCAGATTAGGTTTCTTTTTAACGGTTAGCTATCTTTTATCAGAATTGAAGATGGCGCGAAACCGAGAGAAAAAGCTAGTCAGAACCGATCCTACTACAGGTGTAGAAAATAGACTCGCCTTTAACGAATTAGCTAGCATGGAAATCAAAAGAGCCCGTCGATACGGACATTCTTTTACAGTTGTATATATAGATATTGATGATTTTAAAAATATTAACGATTACGGCAGTTATAAATTAGGAGATACAGTTTTACAAACTTTAGCCCAACAACTAAGAAATAGCGTTCGCGATACAGATATAATTGCTCGTATGGGAGGGGATGAATTTGCTGTGCTTCTTCCTGGAATAGGATACGACACAGCCGAGACAGTTATCGCCAGACTTCAACAGCAACTTGTGCATCTAATGGATGAAAACAAATGGCCTGCAACCTTTAGTATCGGGGCGATCACTTTCCTAAATCCACCAGAATCAGTTGAGGAAATCATCGAAAAATCTGATTATTTAATGTACTGCATCAAGAATGACGGTAAAAATAAGGTAGAGCATATAATTGAACAATAAGTGCTTAAGCTAAAGGAAGCCAAAACTGAAAAGTACTACCTTTGCCAAGTTGACTTTCCACCTGAATATTACCGCCTTGAAGTTCAACTAATCGGCGCGAAATAGCCAAACCAATTCCTGTCCCTCCAGAATGTCTGGCACGAGAGCGATCGGCCCTGAAAAAACGCTCAAACACATGAGGTAAATCTGAGGATGCAATACCTTGTCCTGTGTCAATAACCGCAATCCAAAGTTTGCTGGCTTCAGTCCAGACGCGAATAGTAATAGAACCTTCAGAAGTATACCGCACGGCATTTCCCAGTAAATTCACCATAACTTGTTCCACTCGGTCGATATCGGCTTCTACCAGAGGCAATTGGGACGGACATTCCAATCGCAAAACCGGCCCTTCTTCCAGTAACTGATCGGCAAATCTTTGTACCAAAGACTCCAACAAAGGACGCAAATTAACTGACTGCAAATTGATCGGTAAATAACCTGCTTCTGCCTTCGATAGTTCTTGTAAATCGTTTACCAATCGCTCTAGCCGCTTTGTCTCTTTTGTTAATTGCTGATAAATTTCTGGAGATGCTGGAATCCTGCCGTCTGCAAGTTCTTCCAAGTAACCGCGAATCACAGTTAGCGGCGTTCGCAGCTCGTGGGTGAGGTCGCTAATTAGTTCTCGGCGTCGCTGTTCCACACCTTCCAGACTGGATGCCATGCGGTTAAAACTGACAGCTAATTGATGGAGTTCTGGAATTTCCAATGCAGGCATTCGCTCATCTAATTTTCCGGCGGCAAACTTTTGGGTAATTTGTTCCATTTGGATTAACGGCTGCATAATGCGCTGGGATACCCAATAGCTCAATCCACCGGCGGCGGTGGCTCCGGCGATGAATGACCAAAAGCTGCTGCGACTCCAGGCGTTTTCAAATCCTTGCACTAGCTGAGTACGCGCATAGCGTAAATAAAACCCTCTGCCTTCCAGTTCTTGCAGGTGGAGGACAAATAAACGGGGTGAAGAGACTTTGCCAATAATGAAAAAGCTGCCTATTCCTACTACGATCGCTAGCAGGTGGGAAAGAAATAAGCGCGTTCCCAGATTGAGCTTTGGCATAAAGATTTAATTACTCACGGCGTCTTCAAATTTGTAGCCAATGCCGATAACTGTTTTGATAAAAATGGGATTAGCCGGATCGGGTTCAATTTTTTTTCGCAGTCTGGCTACATGAGTATCGACTACCCGTTCGTCACCAAAAAAGTCGTCTCCCCAAAGTTTATCGATTAATTGGGTGCGATTCCAAGCGCGATTCGGATGACTGATAAAAGTAGTTAAAAGGTTAAATTCCAATGTGGTTAAGTCGAGTTCTTCAGATCGATCGACATTCATATGGCGGTAGGCGGTACGACGATCGACATCAACGGTAAAATGTTGGGTGCGATAAACCAAGTTTTCTGCACTGTGACGAAGACTGCGCCGCAATAAAGCACGCACTCTGGCTACCAGTTCTCTGGGACTGAAAGGTTTGACTAAGTAGTCATCGGCACCAGTAGACAAACCGATGACGCGATCGATTTCCTCGCCTTTAGCCGTCAGCATCAAAATATAGGGGTCTTTGGGGCCGGGTTTTTGGCGAATGCGGGCGCATACTTCCAATCCATCCAAACCGGGAAGCATCAGGTCGAGTACAATTACATCGGGTTGCAGTTTGGGAAACATTTGCAATGCTGTCAGTCCATCGCGGCATTGCTGGCAAGAAAATCCCTCTGCTTCCAAAGTCAATTGGATGAGTTTGGCGATTTCCGGTTCGTCTTCAACAATTAAAATATCCATCAGAGAAAGTCAAAAGTTAAAAGTTAAAAGTCAAAAGTTAAATTTCAGCAAAGTTTAAGATTTGTCACGTAAGGTTTATTCTATTGTCATGGAAATGACAAATGGCTGTGTAAGTCTTAAATTAAGATTTACGAGTCGATCTGTCAGGCATTCACAAGCGATCGCTGTTCTTTATACTTAATCAAAACACCGTTATGAGAATTTATCAAGCACGTTTGCGTCAGCTACATCGTATCTTTGCCCCCATCATGATTTTACCGATCCTGCTGACGTTGATTACCGGATCGCTTTATCAGATTGCAGATATGACAGACAAAGCGGGCGATTTTGATTGGTTGCTAGATTGGCACAAGGGTGAATTTGGCCCCTTGAATTTAGAAGCTATCTACCCTTTCCTCAACGCTTTGGGTTTGCTAACTCTCGCTATCACCGGTATTATGTTGTGGTTCCGGACGCGACCCAAGTCTAGAAACCGCTCTGAGGAAATTTGAAGGCTGTGCAACTCAGAAAGATACTTATTCTTTGTGGAAGTACGGTAACTATCCTAGCTGGTGGTGGCTACTGGTACGTGTTTATTGCGGGTGTACCTCAGTTAGACCCGCCGCAAGTGGAAAGAAATACCGGGCTGACTTTTCAGCTCCAGACGTACAATAGCGCGGCGATGGGTGAGGTACGTACTTACGGCTTGATTTTGCCACCAGGTTATGCCGAAAATCCGACAAAACGCTATCCAGTGATTTTTCTGCTGCACGGGGGACATGGAGATGCCAGTGCGTGGGAGGATAAAGCTGCTGTTACCTCTGTACTTCACGACCTCTACAAAAGCAACAAATTGCCTGCTTCAATTGTAATTACGCCGGATGGGAACGATCGCCGGGGTACGAGTCCTTTCTGGGACCCGCAATACTACGATGGGCCAAATGGCAAGGTGGGGACTGCGATCGGCTCCGAACTGGTACAAGTGGTAAAATCGCGTTACCGGACTTTGCCGCAACCGCAGTTTTGGGCGATGGGAGGTCAGTCCTCCGGCGGTTGGGGTGCTTTTAATATTGGTTTGCGCCATTGGAATAACTTTAATATTTTGTTCAGCTCCAGCGGTTACTTTGTTGACTCTAGTGGCGCAGCTAATAGTCCGCAATCTTTTGTACAACAGCTGCCAATGCAACTACGTCAGCGCCTGCGGGTATACTTGGATGCGGGAGAAGACGATCGCAATTTTCTCACTTCTACACAAACATTTCACCAAAAGCTCAATCAATTAGGCATTGCCAATGAGTTTCACGCCTTTCCTGGGGGACATGGGATTGTTGGCCCAGATGCAGGTTGGAACTACTGGCACAAACACCTTGCTGATGCGTTGACTTATGTAGGAAAGCAATTTAAAGTTGCCCTTGCACAAACAAACCGCTAGTTTTTATGGCGCGAAAAAAAGGAATTACCTAAACTTAAAATTGACCGCGTATAAAAGGTAGTGAGGATACTGTGCTGGCAAAACGCACTCGTATTGGACTGTGGACTGCGGCGCTGCTGACGGGGTTGGTGGGAATTGTCAACCTGTGGTCTGCTGTGACGCCCAGCGAACCGGAGCGGACAGCATGGCTGAAGGAAATATTTCCATTTTATATTCGAGCGGGCGGGCATTTGTTTGCCGCGATCGCAGGTTTTATATTGTTAACTTTAGCAGCTAATTTGTTAAGACGCAAACGAGTTGCTTGGTTGCTCACAATTGTGTTGTTAATTGTCTCCATAGTCAGCCATTTATTAAAAGGATTTGACTATGAGGAAAGTTTGCTAGCGGGAGTGCTGTTAATTCATTTACTGGTGATGCGAAATGCGTTTACGGCGCAGTCGGATCGACCTTCGATCGCCCAAGGGATTCGCGTGCTGATTGGCGCTTTGCTGTTTACGCTCGCCTACGGTACGGCTGGCTTTTTTATTTTAGATGGACAATACAATATTAATTTTAATTTTACAGAAGCTCTGTGGCAAACTTTGGCGATGTTCTTCACAGAAGACAATGCCGGTTTGCAACCTAAAACTCGATTTGGTAACTTTTTTGCCAATTCTATTTATATTGTCGGTGCTGTCACATTGGCTTATGCTCTCTTTATGCTTTTTCGACCTGTTTTGCTGCGTAACTCAGCGACATCAAAAGAGCGACAAACAGCGAAAGAAATTGTGCAGCAGTACGGTCGGTCTTCTTTGGCGCGATTTGTTTTATTTGATGATAAATCTTATTATTTTAGCGCTTCTGGTCAGAGTGTAATTGCTTATGTTCCGAAGGGTCGGGGTGCGATCGCGCTAGGAGATCCCATTGGCCCACCGGAAGAGCGGCAAGAGGTGATTTTGGGATTTCAAAAATATTGCGATCGCAATGATTGGTATCCCGCTTTTTACCAAACATTACCAGATGAACTGGAACTTTACAAATCGCTTGGCTTTCGAGTATTGCAAATCGGTCAAGAAGCCATTGTCGATCTCAATGGGTTTTCTACCAAAGGTAAAGCCAATCAAAATTTAAGAACTGCCGTTAATAAATTCACTAAATTGGGATATCAATTTAAATTTTACGAGCCGCCGATTGCAGATGATTTGGTGCGGGAATTGAAATCTGTGAGCGATGAATGGCTTCAGATGATGAAGGGTGCAGAAAAGCGTTTCTCTGTGGGTTGGTTTGACGATAATTATATCCGCGATAGTGCGATCGCAGTCATACATAACTCAGAAGGTCGTGTCAGCGCTTTCGCTAACTTAATAGGAGCTTACCAACTCAATCAAATTGCTGTCGATTTGATGCGGCGACGCGCTGAAGTTGAAAACGGGATTATGGAATTTCTCTTCGTATCTATGCTTCAGCACTGCAAAGAAATGGGATACGATAGTTTCAATCTCGGTTTGTCAGCGCTTTCTGGTGTAGGAGAAACTGAAAAATCTCCTCGCTTAGAAAAGGCGCTGCGCTATCTTTCCGAACACTTAAACCAGTTCTACAATTTTAAAGGATTGCACGCTTTTAAAGAAAAGTTTCATCCTCAATGGGAACCGCGATATTTAGTTTATCCGAGTTTAGCTGCATTACCCGATGTGGTGGTAGGATTGGTAAGGGCAGATTCGGGCGATCGCTTATTAGATTATTTTAAACCAGAGGCTTAGTTTAAGAGTAGGGTGGGCAATGCCCACCTTATTCGCTAAGAATTTGCTGATTGCAATTCGTCCAAACGAGCCAAAACCTCGCTACTGTGAATTGCTGGATTTACCCCCGTATATTCCTCGCGGATAATCCCCTCTGGATCGATAATAAAAGTGTGCCTCATGGATAGATAACCTATCCACGAACCATAGGCTTTACTAACTTCACCGTCGGTATCGGCTAGTAAGGGAAATTTTAACCCTTCCGAGTCACAAAATTCCGCGTGCGAATCTACAGAATCGGCACTAACGCCAAGGATTTGAGTATTTTTTTCCATGTATTTTGGCAAGTCTTCCTGAAAGCGGCGAGCTTCCAAAGTACAACCGGAAGTAAAGTCTTTGGGATAGAAATAGAGAACCACCCACTTACCCCGATAATCGGACAGCGACACTTCCCCATCCCCGGTGTTAGTCGGTAGGGTGAACTCTGGGGCGGGTTGATTCAGAGGCGGCAATTTGCCACCGAGAGCTGAAGCAGTTGGGGCGAAGTTTAACCAAGGAAGTAAGGCTAGACAGAAAGCTAGCACAGCGCTTAGAAAGTTGCGACGAGCGATCATCTTAAAGATTAAAAAGTATTTACATAAGTTTACCAAAAAAGGGAATAGGGATTAGAGCGCCAGTCCAGTAGAAAAAATTGACGAAAATAATAAAATATGTGTTATGTAGGGGCGAAGCATTCGGGCGACAACTTATTGCACAAAACCCAAGATTTTCTATCCGAATGCTTCGCCCTGCCGAGGTTTCTGTAGAAATACACATTTTATTTTTTTTGTCAACCTCTTTTACAGGACTGGTTGACAAAAGAAATAAGGTATGTATGTTTATATAAACTCGGCAGGGCGAAGCATTCGGACATAAAAATTGTTGCAGATCGAGATCGATTGTCGCCCGAATGCTTCGCCCCTACATTATACATATTTCGTTGTTTTTGTCAATTTATTCTAGTGGACTGGCGTTCTAGGGGAAAGGGGAAAGGGAAAACGGGAAAACGGGAGAGCAACATAAAGGTCGAAAATGTACGTATAAATTCCCCCACTCTTTAGTCCCTAAAAAATGAAGATTACTTGCAATTGCCATTCTGTATCTTCACGCGATAGCTGAATTTGGCGAATAAATTCGCGAAAGTAGAATCTGCGTTCGGATTCGGACAAATCCAGCCAAAATTGAGGAATGGAAACAGCTTGGGCGGTTTCGCGCAAGTTGACGGGGGGTAGTTGCGCGAGTTGCTGTTGCAAGGAAGCGATTTCTGTACGCAGTTTGTATGTGCGTAATTCGGAGGTTTCTGTATCGAGAATGCCTGTATCGCACAGTGAGGGGAGTTGAGCTAGTATATCTTGTTTGCTGGCGATCGCACTCTTAATTCCAACTTTAATATTTCCCATATCCGGTAAATCCATCTCGGCGACTGCTTTGGGCAATTCCCGGCAAATTGTGGCTATTGTTTGCTGTAAAACTTCTTCGTAAGCAATGGCGCGACATTTGGGACGTTTCGCGCAATTTATCGGGCGCAAATAAAGGTATTCTTTGGCTTGGCGGGGTGTGGTGACGCGGGCGACTGTCATCGGTGACTGACATTCTGCACAAACAACCAATCCGGCGAGAGAACGATTGGCGCTGGCGCTGCGTGGGGACATTCGGCGATTGCGGCGCAAAAGTCGATCGATTTGTGCGCCTTCTTCTCTGGAAATGATGCCAACGTGAGTATTGGAGATAATTTCGTTATTCTGATAAGCTGTATCGCCGCGATAAACTGGATTTGTTAACCAGCGACGCCCGGTAGATACGGAGATTTTTTTACCGTATTTTTTCGCCAAGTAGCGCACTGCGCCGCGTAAGGAACCGTAAATCAGAAATCGTTCAAAGAAATCCTTTACCACAGGTGCTGCACTTTTGTCAAGTATGTATTTATCTTTGCCGCGTCGATAGCCGTAGGGTGCTTTGCCGGGGGGAGGCGAAGCTTTGAGGCGATTGCGGGCGTGTCCTTGACGGATGCGGCGACTGCGCTGGTATTTTTGGATTTCTTGCAGAAGTTTGAGTAAATCGGCGCGGATATAGGAAGTGGGGGATTGTGCGATCGAAATTAACTCAATGCCAAGAGATTCTAATTGCGCGAGACAATCGCCGATTTCTGTGAGGGAATCGCCCAATTCTTCCACCCTTCTAACTAATAGATATTCAGGTGGTTCTGTTTGGCAATCTTCGAGTAATTTTCCCAGTTGTTGACGACCTCCCAAATCTCGATAAACTTTTTCAACTTCCCATTCTGAAAAGTTTGGTTCTGGTGGTGATTCTAACAGCGGGTCGCTATACAGGTAGGCGATAATTTTCATTTTTTTCGCCCTCTTATGGTGGGCATTGCCCACCCTACATTTCGCTCATTTCTATAATATTACCATCCGGGTCTTGTGTGAATAAAGCAGCGCGACCCGATGCACTCATTTGAATTGTACATCCGCGATTTAGTAATTGTTCTTTGGCTTCATCTAAATTAGCAACAGAAAAAGCTAAATGTCGATTGCGTCCCAGCTTTTCTGAATTGACTAAATCGGATGGGATGGCATCGGCAACAATGAGGTGAATTTGGAAGTTGCCAATTTGATACCACGCACCGGGAAACTTCAGATTGCGGTCTACTTTTGGTAATCCCAAAATGTTACCATAAAAATCTTCGGCTTTTGCCAAATCGGAAACCAGAATAGCGGCGTGAAGGCATTGGGTAATTTGCATAGTTGGGTTGACGGTAATTAGAATGATTGAAAGATTTTTAACCGCAGATGAACGCAGATGAATATTAATTATCTGGTTAAAGAGAGTTAAAAAACAAGTATCGCAGACAGGACTATCTTAAAATTGGTTTGTAGGCGCTAGCAGGTTAATCCATGTCAGAAGTTCAAATTACCGTCGAAGGGGAAGATTCAATTACCGCTACTGAAGAACTGTTGGCAATTCCTGGGATATCGGGAAAGTTGGAAACTGAGGGAGAAGCTTCCAAAGAAGGAACACTTGCCACAATTGCTACCATTGTGGGACTGACGGTAGGGGTGATAGAGATTGCCGAGAGGATTTACAAGTGGTATCAAAAAGCGAAGGAATCTCGACCTGGTAAGACTTTTGACGCCAAAATCGAATCGCCTAATGGACGATTGCTGCTAGAAGATGCCACAATCGAGGAGATTTGCGAAGTTTTGAAAAGTTTAGACCGTGGTTGAAGAACATCAGAAACCGGGTTTTTCCGAAAAAACCCGGTTTCTCAGCCACTTATCTACCATATTGAAAAAAACTACAAATGCAAACCCTCCATATTCGACTGGCGGAAATTGACGGGGATTGTATCGAATTACGTTATTATTTTGACCGTCCCAGTCAGTACGAAACCCAACAACTGAAATTATCCGGCATCGACAACTTGCTCAAACAGGCGAAACGGGATTACTATTTGGGCAGACCCGCTTTAGTCGATATCGGTAAACAGTTATTTGTCTGGCTGGATGGAAACGGACGCTGGTTAAGTCGCGCTATTGACAAAAGTAAAGATGGTGGCTTGATTTTAGCCATTGATGCGGGTCAGAAATTGGCGCATTTGCCTTGGGAAGTTCTCCACGATGGCATAGATTTTTTGGTAAAACGAGTTAATCCCGTCACCATTCCCATCCGCCAGGTAGGTTGGGTTGAGGAAACCAAACCCAACATCATCGAAGCGCGTCCTTTGCGGGTATTGTTTATGGCGACATCTCCCCAAGCGGTGGAACCAGTGCTAGATTTTGAACGGGAAGAAGCGCGAATTCTGGAAGATACTGCCGAATTACCGCTAATGTTGCGGGTGGAGGAAAGCGGTTGTATTGAAGAATTGGGAAAACTTTGGAAACGCTACAAAGAACCTTTTGATGTTTTCCACCTGACGGGACACGCTTCCATTCCCACGGCAGAACCTTTCACACCATATTTTATTACCGAAACCGACACGGGGGAAGCTTACCACGCAACCGCCGCAGAAATCGAGAAAGTTTTTCGCCATCGATGGCCACAATTAATATTTTTATCAGGTTGTCGTACCGGACAAGCAGCCGAAAATGGCGCAGTTCCTTCAATGGCAGCCAAATTGATTGAGTTGGGGGCCAAAGCCGTGTTAGGCTGGGGTCGTCCGGTGTTGGAAACTTCCGCGACGGTAGCAGCAGCCAAACTTTACGGCGCATTGGCGGCGGGAGATGAACTAGCGGCAGCTTTGGCTGATACTTATCAATATTTAATAGAGGAAAATATCCCCGATTGGCATTTGCTGCGGTTGTATGTTGGCGGCGAATGTCCGGCGGCGTTGGTGGAACCTTTGGGAGATGCGATTTGGATACCTAACGAACCTATCGGACAGCAATTTTTAGACCCCGCTACCCAGCAAGTGCGAGTGGCGACACCGGAAGAATTTGTGGGAAGGCGGCGGACGTTGCAACGCTGTTTGAAGCAATTGCGGACACCCAGCAATTTGGGGGTTCTGCTTCACGGTATGGGAGGGGTGGGAAAAAGTACGGTGACGGCGCGACTGCTGGAACGGTTGATTGGGTATGAAATGATTTTTGTTTATCGCGGTTTGGATGAATATAAGTTGCTGCGTTTGTTGGCAGAAAAATGTACTTCGGAGAAAGGACAGGAAATTTTAAATGGTAAATTACCTTTAATGCAGCGTTTGAGTTTGTTTTTGCAGCAAGGTTTGAATTATCCAGAACAGCGATTTGCGTTCGTGTTGGATGATTTTGAGGCGAATTTGGAATTGCAGAATGGGATGGCGGTTTTGCAGTCGGAAGTTGTGGATGTGCTGATGTCGCTGCTGAAGGGAATAACTAATAGTAAGTTGCCGCATCGAGTGATTATCACTTCTCGCTATGATTTTGCATTACCGGAACTGAATCATCGCCTGCATCGGGAACCTTTGGCGGCGTTGCGAGGTGCAGATTTAGAAAAAAAGTATGACCGCCTCCCTGCTTTTAATTCTACCTCGAAGGTGGATGTCGATTTGCAAGCGAAGGCGAAAAGAATTGCCGATGGAAATCCTCGGTTATTAAATTGGCTGGATAAGATTTTACTGGCAGAACGGGTAAATAATCACCTGATTTTGCAGGAGATGGAAAAGGCGGAAGCGGAGTTTCGCGAGAATATTTTGGCAGCGGAATTGTTGAAGCAGCAGCCAGCAGGTTTGGTGAAGATGCTGGGTTTGGCTTTGGTGTATGAGTTACCTGTACCAAAAGTAGCGATTGCTGCTGTTTGTGGGAATATTTCTAATTTGGATAGTCACGTCGAACGCGCTGGAATTTTGGGTTTGTTGGAAATGAGCAATCCGCAAGCTGAATTTCACTATCGCGTTCCTCGGATATTGGCATCTTTGCTAGAATTTCCGGCTGATGCAGAAACTATTTATCGCACGGCTGGACAATTTCTTTATCGGATTTGGTGGGAAGAGTCGGAAACTAAATTAGAAGAAGAGGCTTTGGAAATTCATCGGTTAGCGTTGCTGGGGAAAGAAACAGAAATCGCGGTAAAATTGGCAAAAGTTCTGGCAATTAACTGGAATAATAAAAGCCGATTTAGGGAAGCGGTGCAGTTATGCAAACTTACCTTAAAATTGAATGAAGATTACCGCATTTTGCATGAATTAGCACGTTCTGAAGAAGCACTGGAAAAAGTTGAACTAGCACAGCAGTTCTATCAACAAGCACTCTCAATTTGTCCCCCAGAAAATGAAACAGAAAAAGCAAAAATTATTCATAACTTGGCTGGTAGCTATGTTACCACCGCAGATATCGAAAAAGCGTTCGCACTTTTTCAGCAATCTTTGGAACTATTTGAACGTATGGGTAACTTACAAGGAAAAGCCGCTACTTTGCACGAATTGGGTTATATGTACGTTAACAGGAGAGATATCGAAAAGGCGTTTCCATTTCTTCAGCAATCTTTGGATCTCAAGGAACGCATTGGTGACGTGCAAGGAAAAGCAGCTACTTTGCATGAATTGGGTCGGAGCTACGCTAAGACGGGAGATATCAAAAGAGCGATCGCATATTATCAGCAATCTTTGGAACTAACCGAACGCATTGGTGACGTGCAAGGAAAAGCCGCTACTTTACACGGTTTGGCTAATATCTACGCTGACACGGGAGATATCGATAATGCGATCGCATATTATCAACAATCTTTGGAACTAAACGAACGCATTGGTAACGTGCGAGGAAAAGCCGCTACTTTGCACTGTTTGGCTATTATCTACGCTGATATGGGAGAGCTCGAAAAAGCGATCGCATATTATCAGCAATCTTTGGAAATAACCGAACGCATTGGTGACGTAAAAACAAAAGCCGCTACTTTGAACAATTTGGGTTATATCTACGCTAACACGGGAGATATCGAAAATGCGATCGCATTTTATCAGCAATCTTTGGAACTAGACGAACGCATTGGTGACGTACAAGGAAAAGCCGCTACTTTGCACAATTTAGCTGACATTTACGCTAGCACGGGAGAGATGGAAAAAGCGAGCGGATTTTATCAGCAATCTTTGAAACTACACGAACGCATTGGTAACGCACAAGGAAAAGCCGCTAATTTGCACTGTTTGGCTATCATCTACGCTAACACGGGAGATATCGATCAGGCGATCGCTTTTTATCAGCAATCTTTGGAACTAAAGGAACGCACTGGTAACGTGCAAGGAAAAGCTATTACTTTGGGAATGTTGGGACAATTATTAGCATATAAAAGAGGAGAGTTTGACACGGCGCTAAATTATTTACAGCAATCTCTGGAAATCTTGCAGCGAATTAAATCACCCGATGCTGAAACGGCTAAGGGAATTATTACCCGCGTGCAAAAAATGGCTGCTAGTTCAAAACCTGTCAATTCAGAAAATCCTAGCCTCCAGAAACCCGGTTTCTTCAAGAAACCGGGTTTCTATTTTTCTGTGGGAATGTTTCGCCGTTACCTAGTTTGGGGATGCGTTTTGTTAGTGTTGGCGATGGCGGTTTGGGTGTTTTTCAAACAGGAAAAGCGGGAGGAAAAGCACTATAGGAGTTATAACATGGTGCAAAGAAACCCGGTTTCTTAGAGAAACCGGGTTTCTGGAACACAGCACTTTAGCGCTAAAGCGCAACAACATACCTAAATTTCAATTTAAAGAATTTGGATCTATCCCTAATTCTCGCAATTTTTCCGCCAATCTTTCGGCTTTTTGTTCCACATCACGGGCGCGTTGTTCCGCTTGCAAAATCCGTTCTTCAGGTGTCAGCAATCTTTGTCCTTGTTCATCATACCAATAAAGCCATTCTCGCGTTATTCCCTGATAATTTCCCCTTTCTCTCCCAATTCCTAACCCAATTTCAGGTAGCCAAACTGGATTTTCTTGCGGTAGCAAAACATATTCACCATCCACCAAACGATATACTTCTAATGGTGATTTGCGGCGGCGTTGAGGATTATATACCACATAAAACAATACATCCAATTCGGCATAAAGTTTTTTCTTTTTGGTATATTCTCCCCGCCGTGTCTGGGAAACAACTTCTAGCACCATAATAGGAGGAGTATGATTTTCTTCCCAAAAAACATAACTGAGGCGCAAATTTTCATCAAAAACTCTTTCTACTCCTAAACTAAGAAATCCATCTGGAACTACAGCAGGTTCTTCGGGGTCGTAATATACCCCCATATCAACACCAAAAAACCAATCCATGCGGTTTGCCCAAACTAAGGCTAAGATTGCTTCTAGCAAACCGGGAATTAAATGTTGTAATTGATTATCCACTGGTGTATCGTCAGAGTCGGGTAGTTCTTCGGAAGAGGGTAAGTAATGTCTTGGGTTATACTTTAACATGATGGGGTCTGGGTGACACGCCTAATTTAATTGTAAGGTGGTTTGTGGGGGAATGGTTAAAGTATTCTACCGAAAATTGTTTGCATAAACGTTAATAGTATAATTAATTTAATTATATGATGGCCAAATTTTCAAAAAAATATATACATAAATTATGACCTATTTTTATATGGATAAATATTCTTTTTACGTTTGGTTGCGTGCGGGCAGGGCGAAGCATTCGGATAGAAGATTTATTGGTTTTGAGAAAGTGATTGTCGCCCGAATGCTAATGCCGGTTCTTCCGTACTTAGTGTGATAATTTAACTTAAATTTGTCCTCCAGCTTTGCTGAGTAAGGTTTTCAGATTATTTATACCTTAGTTTACCTATGACAACTTGCTTCTGAAGGGACAATTAGCTTGAAATGCCAGCTAACTAAGGGTTAGGACACGAAAAAACTAATCATTTGGCACACTAAGTACGGAAGAGCCTGTAGAGACGTTGTATGCAAGGTCTCTACATACTTTTCTGGAAATGTCTATTAGACGAAACATCTTCTAATTGAGCGGCACTTATCGCACTCCTTCGTGCTTCTATAATTTGACCGATCTGGCGGGCAAAGGTCGGTTGACGTTCTATCATCCTACTCACAGCATCTGAGGAAATGACAATAACTTGCAAATCGTCAATAGCGGCGATCGATACGGGACTCGGTTCGCCACTAAAGAGTGTCATCTCACCAAAGAACTCACCGAGAGAGAGAGCCATTACCTCCTGCTCCTTGCCAAAGTCGTTCGTGATGGTGATTGCAGCCTCACCCGCGATGATAACGTACAAGAAATTACTGCGATCGCCCTGGCGGATAACTGTCTCTCCCGCACCAAATTTCTGTACAACGGTTCCCTTACTTAGGTCAGCCAAGCTTTCCTGTTCCCTAGCTAGGGGCATAAAGCTGGGAATTGAGTGCAGCTTTTGTGCCAGCATACTTGAAGCGCTATCTGTCTTGGTCGGCGGTTGCGTGGAATATTCATACTGATACTGATGGAGCGAGAGGTTGTTTCGCTGCGCTGCGTACCAGACTCGCGTCATAAAGCTGTCATATATCTGCCCCACATCCTCAAAATTTTCTACAAAAAACTCCACCTCGTAGGTAATTGCAGTTCGATCGTAGGATTTAGTTGTAACTTCTGGCTCCGGTTCCGCCAATACTCCTCGTGTAGCCAAAGCTACACTTTTTAGCACCTGTTTGACCAAGTTGGGGGGACTATCGTAGGAGAAGCTAATATTGATGGTTTGGTTGTAAATGCCGTCCGGTTGGCTGTAATTCCAGATTACTTCTTTGCCAATAAACTGATGAGGAACGACAACCACTTGGCGTTGGGGTGTGAGCAGGCGAACAGAGCGCCAATTGATATCAATCACTCGACCTTCGATATCTCCAACGCGCAACCAATCGCCTACAGTAAAGGGGCGCTCGAAAAGAAGCGCAACGCCAGACATGATGCTGCCCAATGTGTCCTGAAGTGCCAAACCGATCACAATTGAGCTAACGCCTAAAGCAGTAGCCAGACCTGCCAGATCTGCACCCCACACTACCGCCAGTACGATCGCACTTCCTGCAAGTATCAAAAACAGTCTAGCGAGATCGATCAGCAGTTTGGGCATCCGCGCCCGCCATGTATTTGCCTCAGCATCTTCAAATAAGATGGCATTAATCAGAGAGAGAGATGTGTGGATAACGGATAGCCAAAACAGCGTTTCCAGGATCTTGACAAAATTCCCGCTCCTGTCAAGCTCAACGACCTTATTAAGGAACAGCATCAACACCAAGACGGGTATGACGAGGTTCCTTACGAGTACCAACGTCGCCGCGATCGGTTTACCGTGCCTTTGTAAATGATGAATAGCTTCTCCCAGCACAATTACGAGCAACGGGAAGCCAACGCCGATCGCGATCGCCCAGATCGACCATTCGGAGTTTGCGCTCATATTTATTTCTCCGATTTCCATTCTTTAGTTGCGGTAGCATTTACTGGTTGCTGGGTACTTCTCAGTTGCCAAGCTAATAGCTTTTGTTTTCCAGGTTCTTGGATTTCCCCAATCGGCTCAAACTCGTACAGGTCTTGCAGGCGATCGCAAATGTTTTGGGAAACCATAATCGCTCCTGGCGGACAAGCTGACCTCAGCTGATTGGCAATATTGACAGTATCGCCCCAAACGTCGTAGAGCATTTTATTTTTGCCCATGATGCCCGCCACCACATCTCCTGAATTGATACCAATCCGCAGGTCTAGATGCAAGCCTTTTTCATAACTGAATCGGCGGACAAAGGCAAGCATTTCTACCGCAAATTCTACCATGCGTTTTTCACGATCCAAACGCGGCACACTCAGTCCGCAGGCTGCCATGTAACCATCCCCAATGGTTTTGATCTTATCTATACCGTATTTTTCCGCCATTTCATCGAACGCTGTTACCATTTCATTAAGCACGGCAACAACTTCCTGGGCGGACATCGATTGATAAAGCTGGGTGAAGTGATGGAGGTCGGAGAACAAGACCGTGACATTAGAAACCTGCTCGGCAATGTTTTTTTCTCCATTTTTGAGGCGTTTTTTTAGGTAAATTATGATTATTTGAAATGGCAAATCAATCGCCAAAATCATAAAACTTTTTCTCTTCCGCCACTCCCCCACTCCCCCTGCCTCTTCCATCGAGGGTACGATTGCGCTATCTTTTTCTGTGTGTGCAGATGAGGGAACAGGGATGCAAGGTAAGCAAGTTCGACTGACTGGGGGTACTGGCGAACTGGGTTTGGGTGTGACGCCAGTGGTTTTGGCGCACGGTGTCGCTCTCGTGACAATTCCCGATCGCAACGGACAGGAGATCGATCGCCTCAAGGGAATTCTCTCGCCAGAAGATTTTGGCAAGATTCAGTTTATTCCCAGTCAAAATGGGGGCAGCGGTATTTAACCACAAATTGTGTATAAAGTCAAGGTATAGAAAAGTTGTATCCAAGTAAACAAAACGGACTTTAGATAAGAAAACAAGCTCAATCGTAAATTGTCGGGATGAACAAAAGCCGGGATACAATGTAAAATTAAAAGGAACTTAGTCCGAAATCGCCTTTGGACGATCGAGTCACCTTGGCTAGAAAGGTAAACATTTTATTAAACAATTGTTCCCGACAAACAAAGGGGTTGGCATGGCAGAAATCACGAAAGAGGAAATGCGCGAACGACTGGGTAATATTGACCAGATTCGCGATATTATTTTTGGCCCTCAGCTGCGAGAATATAACAATCGCTTTGACAAGATAGAGTCGGATATATCGTTGGTACAGCAGGAGATGCGCGATCGCATCGATCAAGTAAGGACTATCTTATCTACAGAACTACGGGCAGCAGTTGATGGGCTGGAGAAGAAAGTCAAGTCTCTTAATTTAACATCCCAGGAAGAAATTAACGACTTGCGGCAACAGTTAGATCGCGTCAACAAAAAGTTCTCCAACACGATTGAGGCGCTAGATCAAACTGTCGATAACCAAACATCTTCACTGCGCGAGGAATTGTCACAAGCAAGAAGCAAACTTCAGGAAGATGTTCGGAGTTTGAGAGCGCAGGTTTTTGATGAATTGGAACGGCGCATCTCGGTGATGAGAGATGTAAAAGTTTCCAGGGATGATATGGCAGAAATTCTGTTTGAGCTTGGTATGAGGCTGAAAGGAAACGAGTTTGTCCCCCAGCTCAAAGAAGTTGCCGACACTGAGAATCTGTATAACGATGTTCGTTTGCTAGGACAAAGTAAAAACTGGGAATAGACTAAATAACCGAGCTGAAGCCTTGCGATAAAATTGCACAATTTTATTTGGCATCGCTCGGTTTTTCAACTCACTGCTGTAATTGCAAAGTTGAACACTAAGAGCGGGGATACCTACCTATGCCTTTGTCAAAAGAAAATTCAACTGAGGTAGAGAGTCGGGAAAATGTTCTTTCCGAGCCAACCGAGTCAAGTTATCAAAAAATAGATCGGATTGAGGGCTTGCTAGATCTGTTAATTGACCTCAAAATCCTGGATAGGGAAGAAAAACAGACGAGCGAATCGCCTCCTCCAATGAACGAAGATTCGAGTCGCGGTGAGGAAGCGATCGATTACGAAATTATAGATGGATATGGGTATATTAATGTAAATGCTTCATCCGTAATTGAGCCAGAAGAATATCTGACAGAACAGCAATTGCCTTTACAAGCACAAGTAGAAGAGGCAAACAGCGACGATTTGCCATCTGAGCTTAGTTCAGATATCGTATCAGATAATATTATCGCCGAATTAGAGCCAGATGCAAACCTGGCAGAACAAACTTTTAATATAGAGGAGAAATTAGAAGAATCTAGGGGCGAAGAGTTATCATTGTTGCCCGATTTAGCCGATTTATCGGATTTAAATAGCGATATTACCGCCAAACAGGAACGAGAGGAGAAGGAGAAGAAAGTACAAGAACTCGATCGGCAGGAAAAGGAAATACAAAAAAATCCGCACAAGCGAATTTCATCATCTGAGCCTGAGTCAGAAAATGTAGAGGATAAATACGGTGCATTTAAACAGCTGCAATTTATGCTGTTAGGGCCGGAAATGACTCAGATGCAAGCTGTAATAACAGGTTTTCAAAATAAAATTCAAGATATAGAAAATACAATTAACGATCGCACAGAATTGATCGAACTGCTTTGGCCAATAATTTCCGAACTGCTGGATCGAAAAATAGCGGATTCGGCGGAATCAAGAGAAGCAGTTGCCAGTGCGCTAGCTCCCATCATTGATGAAGCGATATTGGCGAAAACTAAAAATGACAAAGTAGCGATCGGTGTAGCTATAGCCGCAGCACTTCCAGTGGCAATTGCCCAACAAATTCGCGACAAACCAACAGAAATAGGGTATGCGATCGCACCAGAAATTCCAGCCGCAATTAAGGAGCAAGTTAGGAAAAATCCACAGGCAATGGTGGATGCCCTTTATCCAATTATCGATGCAATTTTAGAGAGCAAGCGCCAAGAAGATAAAGAAGCACTCAGCGCTGCGATCGCACCATTGCTGCCACCTGCAATTTCCAAACAAATTCGCAATAACCCGCAGGAAATCGCTCAGGCGATCGCCCCAGAAATAGCATCAGCAATAAAGGAACAAGTGAGACTGCAACAAGACTCGATCGCGGAAGCGCTAGCACCGGAAATGGGCAAAGCGATCAAAACGCAGATTGAGATCGAGCGAGATAGCATGGTGGATGCCCTTTATACAATCATTGGCAGCACAATTGCCAAATACATGGCAGACGTAGTTCGCAGTATCAACGAAAAAATCGAAAATGCCTTAAGCTTAGAGGGATTCAATCGCAAAATCCGCGCCAAAATGCAGGGAGTCTCAGAAGCGGAACTAATATTCAAAGAAGCGATACCTTTTGCTGTCCGCGCTGTTTTCTTAATTCACAAAGCATCCGGTTTGGTGATTGCAGAAGCCCAAATTTCTGGCGATGAAAGATTGGAATCGGAAATGGTGGCGGGTATGCTAACTGCTATCCGCAGCTTCGTGAATGACTGCATCGCTCGCACTGGTGATGTATCGGAAATTGATGCGATCGACTATGGCAATTCCAAGATAGTTTTAGAAGTGGCCGGTTACTGTTATTTAGCTGTCGTGACTCAAGGAGAAACTCCGCAATGGTACGTACATAGGATGCAAGAAGGGCTCCTTGCCATCGTAGAAAGCTATGGCGATACTATCAAAAACTATGAAGGAGACCCCAGCATTATTCCCGAACGAGTCAACTATATTATAGAAGGATTAGTAAACAGCAAGGAAAAATATTCAAAAGTAAAAAAATCTATACCCATTGGCTTGTTAGCCCTCAGTTTGGTTGTAGCAAGTTTAATTTTTGTACCTTGGGGATATTACCAATACCGTAACGCCAGCGATCGCCGCATCGAGAAAAATACCGCCCTAGCATTAGCATCAACCCCAGAGTTAGCCATTTATCAACTTTCCATTCATGTAGATAGCGGCAAACTGCGACTGGAAGGAAAATTGCCTTCTGAATATCTCCGCAACAAAGCCGAACAAATTGCCAAAAAAGTTGCACCTAATCTGTCGTTAGAAAACAAAATTTTAGCAGTCGAAGTACCTGCCGATCCAGTTTTAACAGCAGCGGAAATAAAACGAGTCACATCAACTTTGAATCAGATGAACGGCGTTGCCATTTCATCTCGTTATGAAGCAGGGAAAGTCACGGTACAGGGAACTGTAGCTGAGGTGGCAGACGCCAGAAAGATTACCCAGGCTTTTCAGAAAATACCGGGGGTTAATACTGTCACCAATACTGTGCAACTACAGCAATTATCCCTACCCATACGTATTTATTTTGATTTGGGTGACGCTGAGTTAAAAGCAGAAAACAAAAACAAAGTCCTTCAAGTTAAAGCATTTCTGAATCGGTATCAACAAATAAATCTGATAATAGTAGGCCATAGCGATACGATCGGCACCGCAACAGAAAATCAGCGTTTGGCACTATTGCGTGCGGAAACGGTGCGACGAGCCCTAATCGCAGAAGGCATTCCTCCCAAACGCTTGCAAGCGGTAGGCACACCAAATCCCCCGTTAGGGCTAGATTCTCGTCAACCGCTATGGTTAAGTAGATGTGTACAATTTCAGCCGGTGACTCCGGGCTTCAAAAATAAATAATCATGTCCACGATTTCTAAAAAGATTTGTCTTGTTGGTGACTTTGGCGTCGGCAAAACCAGCCTGATTCGCCGCTTTGTGGAGCGTCAGTTCAGCGATCAGTATCTTTCCACTGTAGGAGTCAAGATTTCCCGGAAGACTGTCGAGTTGGAAGGAGTTAAGGAGCAGGAAAAGCTAAATTTGCAGATGATGATCTGGGATTTAGAGGGGCATACTAAATTTAAGGCGATCGCGCCATCCTACCTCCAGGGGGCCAGCGGTGCCATCATCGTCGCAGATGTCACCCGTCAGGAAACCTTAGAACGCATGATAGAGCATATGAATTTGTTTTTTTCCATCAACCCTAAAGGATTTATCATCGCCGCCTTGAATAAATCAGATATGTTCGAGGAAGAAAAAATCGAGAAACTGCTCGACAACTACCAATTTGAGGAGCCGCGAGTATTGGCAACTCATTCAACTTCTGCTAAAACAGGCAAAGACGTTGACTTAATTTTTCACAAGTTAGCTTACAAAATGGTGGAACCCAGCTAAAACTTGTACTTTCAATCAGTCCTCAAGCCCACGCCATATGAAATATTGGCTAATGGATCGAATTTTCAACAAATGCTCAATGCTCTGCCAAATTCAATATTTGGCAGTGGATAAAAGTTTCCTGATTTTAAACAAATCTCAGGAAGTCGGGCGGTTTGGGGTTCCTACCGCTCTGGTTGTAATAGGAAACGATCTCAGCGAGAGATTTCCCGAATTATTATGATATGAAGATACCTTAAGCTGAAAAAAAGTATCAAGCCAGAATGAACCCTCTTGTAAACAAACTTTTAGAACTCATATCGCCACCCCGCCGTATGGAATATATGGCAGTGGATGAGGATTTCCTCATTACAGAAGCATCTTGGGATGTCCAAAGGTTTGCCGATTGTCCCGATCAGATAATCAAGGGAAAAGATATTCGTCTGGGCTTTCCTGAATTTATCGGAGTTGAAGATACTCTAACTGCCATACTTAGAGGAGAGCAAAATAGTTTTGAGATCAGAGGTATCGCTCGCTGTCTAGAACAGGAAAATCCTCTTTACATTGATGTTTTTGTTGTAGCCGATCGAGATGAAAAAACTTTGCAAAGTCGTTTGATTATCATTTTGGAGGATGTCACCGAAAAAATGGTGTTGCAGCAAAGCTTAACCCAAAGAGCTAATGAAACAAGCCTTTTAGCTAGTGCTTTGACAGAATACAAAAAATATATAGATAAAATTTTTGCGGCGCTAGCGGAAGTTTTATTAGTTACGAATAATTATGGATATATAAAAAAAATAAATCAGGCAACTGAAAATTTATTCGGATATAGGGAATGGGAATTAATCAATCAGCCAATCTCACTAATTATTATTGACGAAAAATTTTTACGGCTATCGAAGCAGCAACATTACTTATCCCCAAAGGATGCGTTGAAAAATATGGAGGTTGTTTGTAAAACAAAAACAGGAGAATTGATTTACTTAGAGTTTTCTTGCTCAATTGTTGAAACGGACATTGAGGAATTCCAAGATTTTATCTATGTAGGAAGGAATAAGGATAAGTCTTGAGTTAGCAGTTACGCAAACTTAAATGTGCCCGAGCCAACATAAATTTATGTTAATTCTATACAAATTAGCATAAAATGGCTTAGCTTTAAATAAAGAACATCCCCAGGGTAAAAGCGTCATGAAATATTTGGTGATCGACAAAATATTCAACAAACCTTCAGAAAACCGCCACGTAGAATATCTGGCAATGGATCGAGAATTCAAGATTATCGATATTTCCGAGGGAGTGCAAAGATTTGCTGATTCTCCCCAAGAAGTAGCAATAGCGAAAGATGTCCGGGAAGGCTTTCCTGAATTAATAGGAGTTGAAGATATTTTAATTGCCGTTATAGAAGGCCAGCAGGATTCTTTTGAATATAAAGGAATTGCCAGATTTTCCAATCGAACATCTCCTTTATATATCGATCTTTATGCCATCGGTGACGAAGATGAAAAATCGCTTCAAAAACGATTATTAATCTTTTTTGAAGATGTAACACAAAAGATGGTTTTAGAACAGAATCTAGTCCAAACAGTAAATGAATTGCATCTTTTGTCTAGTGCATTGACTGCTTCTAAAAATTATATCGATAAAATCCTTAAAGGAATGGCAGATGCTTTGTTTGTGACAAATAGTTCGGGAATTATCAAAACGGCCAATAAAGCGGCTCAAGATTTGTTTGAGTACAGTGAATCCGAATTAATTAACCAGGAGATCTCAAAATTTATTATAGAACATAATATTATTTGGCAAACAATTCAACCGCATTTGTTACCGCCTGGAGAATTTTTGCAAGATCTGAAAATAGTATGTCAGACCAAAACGGAAAAAAAGATAGTCGTTTCTTTTTCTTGCTCCACTGTTGAAACCGAAATAGAGGGGGTAAAAGATTTAATCTATATAGGTAGAGATATAACAGAGCGCCAGCGGATTGAAAAGCGTCAGCTGACACAGTACGCGACGACTCGCGTCCTCTCAGATTCTGGTACTGTGGAACAGGCGCTACCGAAATTCTTACGGGCCGTGTGTGAAAGCTTGGGATGGACAGTCGGTGAATTTTGGATGCCAGAGGAAGACAAGAAGAGGAGAGTAGGAGAGGCCGAATTTGCTCACCAATCTGGCGTTCCCTATTTGCAGTGTGCGGAAATTTGGTCTGGGTCATCGTCTGACATTTCAAAATTGATTAATATAACCAAGCAGACTACTTTTGCTCCTGGTGTTGGTTTGCCCGGTCGCATTTGGGCTACACTTTCGCCGCAGTGGATTGCCGATATCGTTGATGATGCTGACTGTCCGCTGAATCAACTAGCATCGCAAACAGGTCTGCAAGCAGCTTTCGGATTTCCCATCAAAAGTGACTGGGAAGTTTTGGGGGTGATGGTTTTCTTTAATCGCGAGAAAGAAGAGGTTGATGAAGACCTGCTTCAGACAATGGTTGCTATTGGCAGTCAATTGGGTCAGTTTATCAAGCGCAAACGTGCAGAAACAGCGCTAGCTGAGAGCGAAGAAAGATATCGAGATTTGTTTGAAAATGCGAGCGATTTAATTCAGTCGGTTGCTGCTGACGGTAATTTTATTTATGTCAATCGCGCTTGGCAAGAAACTTTAGGCTATACCGAAGCAGAAATTGCTAATCTGACAATATTTGATCTCATTCATCCCGATGCTTTAACACATTGTCAGACACTTTTACAGAGGGTAATGTCGGGCGAAAAGGTCGAGCAGGTTAAAGCTGAATTCCTTACTAAAGCTGGCAAAAAAATTTCTGTAGAAGGAAGCATAAACTGTAAATTTGTAGATGGTATTCCGGTTGCCACTCGCGCTATTTTTCGCGACATTACCCAGCGCTTGCAGGCTGAAGCAGAATTGCGATATCAACAAGAACAAACAGAACGTTTATTGCTTAATATTTTGCCCCAGCCGATCGCAGAGCGTTTGAAACAAGAGCAAAGCACTATTGCGGAAAACTTTGGCGATGTTACCGTGATGTTTGCCGACATTGTTGGCTTTACAGAACTTTCCTCTCTGATATCGCCCACAGAATTGGTTGAGATGCTAAATATAATTTTCTCGAAGTTTGACCAACTGGCAGAAAAACATAATTTGGAGAAAATCAAGACAATTGGAGATGCTTATATGGTGGTGGGAGGTTTGCCAGTTCCTCGCAGCGATCATGCGATCGCGATCGCAGAAATGGCACTCGATATGCAGGCTGCCCTGATCCAATTTTCTGCGTCAACGGGAAAACCCTTTCGGATGCGAATAGGCATAAATACTGGCTCGGTTGTAGCGGGCGTCATCGGCACGAAAAAGTTTATTTACGATTTGTGGGGCGATACGGTAAATATCGCCAGTCGGATGGAGTCCCACAGTTTGCCAGGACAAATTCAGGTAACTGAGGCGACTTACAGCGCTTTGCGCGATCGCTATTTATTCGAGCAGCGCGGTGAAATTTTAGTCAAAGGCAAGGGGAATATGACTACTTATTTTCTTGTGGGCAGAAAAGATTTTAGTGGTTAGTCAGTTGTCAGTTGTCATTAGTTATGTTTTTGACTTTTGACTTTTGACTTTTACTTTCTGGTGTATCGATGTTTGACTCCAATGGGGAAATATTCCGGATCGCCGGTTGGGAATAGTGCAACTTGCGGCATTTGATATTCTGGGGGAACGTAGTTAGCAAATTCGCTGTTGAGTCGTCGCAACTGAGAGAGAATAGAAGATGCGATCGCTTCTTTTTTCTCCTCGCTACCTTCCACCCCAGGCGCTAATTCCACAACGACAGAAAGAAACTTATTTTTATCGGTATCTTCCTTAACTTGCAGCACAAATTTACCAGTCACCCACTCTTTAATCACAGGTTGTTCTAACCCGACTGTCACATTTTCAGGATAGATATTCGCGCCGAAATAAGAAACGGTAAAGTTAGAACGTCCGAACACATAGACGAAAGGCAACTTATGAATACCTCTTACCTTTGTAGCGGAGAGAGGTTGCTGTGTGAAGTTGGGATCTTGACTGGGATCTAATAATGGCAGGCAAGATGCCTGCCCCACAATAGATAATTCTGCCACAGGATCGAAACCCCATTCTCCGAGAAACTTCAGCATTTCATCGTAACTAATGATGCCGCCATTATCCAAAATGTTGTAGCGCACCAAAGGAATGCCATTATCGCCAGAAAATAACAAAGTTCCATCTAAAACTTCAAACAAGCGACTGCAAGGATCGTACTGCACTAAAGTCGGTAGGCGCGACTCTCCAAACAGCGCTTTTGCTGCATCTGGACGATTTGCTAAAAAACGACGAATGCAAATACTCAACGGCGTTTCGTTGCCTAAAACACCCGCATCCGCAGTGCCGTAAAGTGCAGATGAATCATAACATAAATTGGTCGAACCGACTCTTTCCCCAACTAAACTGCGCCATTCTTCGCTAAACACTTCTCCGGCAAAAACCATTTTGATATGATATTTTTGCCACTCCACCCCACGGGCGATACCGCTATCAATCACATCTTTAATAAATGGCGGATATCCCAACAAAACAACTTGATCGAATCCTGTACCGAGTTCCTGTACAACTCGGAAAATTTCTTCTTTGTTATTCCCTGGTGCGATAACGGTGATGGGATAACCTTTGCTGGCGAGATAGCGGCAACAATTCATTGTAAAAATGCCGCCTACCCAAGTTCCCAAGGTAAAGCAAATTACAGCTAAAGTGCGGCGAGTATCTGCTTGAAAGCTATCGTAAAATATTTGCTCAAAACGAGTGGCAATATGCAGTTCATCGGTGAAGAAACGCGGCCAAAATGTGGGTTTTCCTGTTGACCCGGAAGAAACTGCGATCGTATCGCAACTTTCTAATTCCCCATTGCGACATAATTGAGCCAAAGGGTGAAGTTTGAGGTAGTTTTCTTTGGTGACAGGCGGTAACTTTTGGAAATTTGCGTAAGTTTGAACGGACGCCGGATCGATGTGATGTTCTGCCAAAAATGCGCGGTAGGCGGGAACTGCGTTGGCAACCGATCGAAACAATGCCAAAGCAGCAGACTCGGCGCTAGTGTTGGCGTGTCGTTCGAGTAGCGTTTCCATTGGCGTTGTCAGGAATTCTGCAAACGCTTTCATAGCTTGTTCGCGTTGTTGTTCTCGCATTGCGGATAGTCGATCGCATCAACTCAAATTGTATTGCATCGGGGATGGGGGATGGGGCATTGGGGAGGATTAGGGATGGTTTCAATCCCCTTGCGGGGATTAAGTATTTGGAAACCCTTACAGACATTCAAAAAGCGATCGACGAAGTATATATTAGACATCTGCAAAAATTATTGTGGGGTAGGCATCCTGCCTGCCTTTGAGATTCTTTTTGCTACAATCAAATCAAATAATACGCACCACAACTAACCTATGGAGCAGACAACCTTGCCGGATGTTCTAACTTTAGAAGAAGTTTCAACTTACTTACGGTTACCAGCCGAAACAGTTTTGCGGCAAACTTTGCAGGGAAATATTCCAGGTCGCAAAATAGAAGAGTACTGGAGATTCTTAAAAGACGCTATTGATGATTGGTTGCGTTCTCAAAGTAGCCGAACTGTTTTATTAATGCAGGCAAGTGCTTTAGCAGATGATGATTCCCTGACAGAATTGAGAGCAACAATTTACCAGGCAAGGGAACGATCGGAAGTGGATGAGGAGTCAGATGCTTAATGTATTTACTTGATACTGACGATAGGCGATCGCATTTAGAGCTTGGCGCAAGATGCGATCCCGTCTAAACTCCAGTAACCCACCCTACTATTAAATAAGTTGTGACGATCGCCACATTGAATTTAATCGTCATCGGGCATCATATATAAATCCTCTACTTCTTCATTTTCCTCTTCATCAACATCATCATCTTCAATTTCAACTTTCACTTTGCCATTTTTACTGTTGATATCCCGACGCAGAAATTCGGGGCATTTGCCGTTGGGGTCTACTTGAAAACCAAACAGGGGACTTTCCTCGCCCTGACATTTTCCCGATGTGAAAAACTGACACACCGCACAGCAATCTTCTCCAGATGCGATCGCTTTTTCAACGGCGATATGTTGTTGGGAAAGGGGACTGAGTTTGAGATGAAAACCATCCCACCTAGCTTTAAGTACGCCGTTGCCAGCTAACATCTGCCAACGCGGATCTGATTCTACCACAGTTTCCGGGATTCTGATCCAAGCACCTTCGACTTCCGCTTCTACAGTTACCTCAAATTCAGCCGGTAAATCCATCTGAACAATTTTAGCGCGGGACATTTGTTCTGGCACTTGTCCGTATTCGATCGCCTCACCCAAACTGGGAATATGAACGTAGTGTTTCTGTTGTAATTCTCCCGCTTTCGCCAGTTGGTGCAAAGCTTCCAGGGAACCGTGAATTAAAATTAAGTGCTTCGGATTCACCTTCGCAATTACTTGCGTCAGACCGACTTTATCCGCGTGAGCGCTTAAATTAAAACGTCTGATTTGGGCGCGAACAGTTAGCTGTTTGCCCTCCAATTCCACAGTATCTCCCGTTTTTAAACCCTGAAGCAAACGTCCGGGACTTTCTTCATCGGTATAACCGCTAATAAAAATAGCGGCGTTTTCTCTTTCCAACAAAGTACAAGCATAATAAATGGAAGGCCCACCAGTAAGCATTCCCGAACTGGCAATAATTACACTCGGTTTTGCCATTGCCAGAGGTCGTTCTTTGGGAGAAGCGATCGGCATAATGGGTGGAGAAGAATTGGGATCGAAGAAAGGTTCTTGTTTCTGCTGGGCAAAATTCCGCACCGACTGGGGTAGCAAAGGCAAATTGTCGCGGAAAACATCGGTTACCGCACGTACCAAACCATCAACAAAAATGGGTATTTTCAGTTTGTGAAATAGAGCGTTAGTGCGAATAGCTAAGATAATTTCTTGCGCTCTTCCCAACGCAAAAGCGGGGATGAGAACGTTACCGCCTTTGGTGACAACTTCTGCGATCGCTTCCAACAATGCCGTTTCTTGCGATTTGCGATTCGGATGGGTATCCGCACCGTAAGTTGACTCGGTAATCAGCATATCTGCGGTGGGAAGATCCGCCAACTTCAACCCTTCTGTAGTGCGGGTCGAAGTAGTATTGTAATCTCCAGTATAAAGCAGAGAGCGATCGCCATAGCAAAGATAAATGCAGGCAGCACCGACAATATGACCGGCGTTGATAAACCTCACCTTCAGTCCCGGTAAAGGTTCAAAATCAGTGGCGATCGGTTGCGTTTCCAAGCAAAACAAAGTACGCTCTAAATCGCCTTCATCAAAAAGTTCCGGCGAATCTTCACTCAATTGCTGAACTTTCAAACAATCTTGCAACATCACATGAGCAATTTCCCTCGTTCCGGGAGTGCAAATCATCCGCGTCGCCGGAAAGCGATTGTGAAATACGGGTACAGCACCGATATGATCTTGGTGAGCGTGAGAAATCAGCAACAAATCGGGATTTTTCAAAGCATCCAATGCCGGTAGCGGATCGTATCCCTTCGGTCTGGTGCCGCAATCGAGTACAATTTCATAAGGGCCGATCAATATTTGGAAGCAGGAAGCGCCAATTCCCTTCGCAGCACCCAAAGGAATCACTATTAATCTATCAGTTAAATTGTCATTTGTCGGTTGTTCGCTGTCGGTTGTTTCTCCATCCGAGTCATCGATTTCTGCTGCTAAAAATCTACCGGGATGAACTGAAGAAACAACCGGATATTGATAAACTCTGATTCTTTTGCCTCTGACATAAACCCGCGCCCGTCGTCCGTTCGCTGGCGAAACAGCTTCCCATTCCCAACCGTTGCGGCGTCTGACTGCTGGCGCGAGTTCCCAGGAGTTTTCTTCAGTTTCCGCCGCCAGTGCAGCTAAGGCAGTATCGTTTGGGGGAGTGGGTTCGGGTAATTCGGAAATGGCGGAGTTTTGTCGAGGTGCAATCACCTCGACATTTAAGGAATTTTCCTGTGACTCTGTTTGGGAAGTCGCCGGATTTTCTACCTGTGTATTTTCCTGTTCTTCGTCAACAAGTTGAGCTGCAAAGATGTGCAATTCTCTGCCTATTCTGCGTGCTTGAACTGCCAGCAATTGACCCACTTTGAGATTAAAAGTACTGGCATTGATTAAGGTGAGCTTGAGGGTTTTTTGCTGTGTTTGTTTTACTTTAAACTGAACGGATGAATTGCGTCTACCAAGTTGTATCACCCTGCCGATAAAATTGCAAATATCCTCGCTATCTGGCAGTGTGGAGATGGATTCGCAACTGACCGAACTCACCAGCGAGATTTCTCCGGTAGAATCGGTGCTGGGAATGACGCGCCACCGACAAACTTCTCCTTCTGTCCAGTTCGTTTGTTTTTGTGCGATGCGAAAAGCAGTGCCATCGACACAAACGAGGTGCGGTACGCCTTCGATCGCACTAATTTGTCCTGTGATGGTGAACTGGAATGTCGTCTCGCTATCAGCGGATTCCAGTGGCATAGTGGCGTTGATGCTGTCCGCCGTAGACATCGCGGTGGAATTGGTCATAGTCGTCTGCAAAGATATTGCCCGATCGGCATTTCCACGAATTTAGCACTCGGAGGGCAAAGTTGTGCTATTCACATACGGTATTGCCTTGGATTGCCTTGAGATCCTGTCCGTCTCAAAATTGAACAGCACGATCGACTATATTTGATATCATATCCAGTAGCATCGGTTGCATAAAAAATCGCTTTCTTATCTGCGTTTATCTGCGTTTATCTGCCTACATCTGCGGTAAAAATTTAACCCCCGATTCCCACAGATAATAGTTCGCATCACTCATATACTACCGATGCCACCGCACACGATATGACTCAGAAAAAGAGGAGATTATCCAGTCAACGACTCACCGCTAAGTTCTAACGAACTATAGCGGGAGCTTGCAAAAGCTCTAGTTGACCAGACTCAGTTCTACGGAACTACGTTACTTGGATTATGAAACCTA